>JBBRFX010000260.1:0-1808 GCA_038241275.1 Chitinophagales bacterium | reverse complement strand
TTAATTGATGTTTAAACATCAAATATGGTGCCAGCTAAAGTTACTGCCATTTTTACAAAAAAAACCACTGAACAGGCAGTGGCTAAAAATGTATAAACTTAATATTTCAAAATCAGTTTGTGTTTGTCCAGTCGTCCTCAGTTAATGCAGTAGATTGATCTTCTTCCCTATGCTCATTGTATTCAATAATAAAATTATTTCTTCCTTCACCAATCAGGATGCTCATATATTTTTGTTGTACCAGTTCCAGCATATTTAAAAAGATAAAAATGGCATGTATACGGTTTTCGCAGGGCTCAAATATTTTTTCAAAAGAAAGTGTTTTTTCTTTCTGGCTGATGGTAAGCATATAGTCCCTGATGCCTTCCATGGTATAATCGTATTGCACAACGGTGTGAACCGGGCGGTTATTTTTTTCCTGAATGCGCTGCACTACTTTTTCAAAAGCCTTCATCAGCTTAAACAGCGTGAGTGTTTGTATCTCTGTGCCTTCACCAGCCTCTTCGCCTATTAGCGATAACTCCTTTTGCAGGTTGCCTCTTTTTATCATGAGCATTCGCTCTGCTTCCAGTTCTGCCATCACAATAGAGGCTTCTTTAAATTTTTTATATTCAAGAATCTTGTCTACCAGTTCCTGCCTTGGGTCAATTTCATTTCCGGATGCATCCAGCTCTTTTCGGGGCAGCAGCATTTTTGCTTTTATACGCATCAGCGTGCTAATGAAAAGAATAAATTCGCTGCTTAGTTCAATATTTAGTTTTTCTGACTGGTGAATATGATCCAGGAAGTCGTTGGTTATTTTGGTAATGGGAATATTATAAATATCCAGTTCGTCTCTTTCAATAAAAAATAGCAACAGGTCAAATGGCCCCTCAAACTGATCAAGCTTTATCTGGTAAGTAGTAAAATTCACAATAGTAGTTTTATCAATGCTAAAAAAAGACCTTATCCGGCAATAACCTTTGTAAGGGCGGTAAAATTATGGTTTTTTAGCATTAAAATTATAGGCAAACCCAATACCCATCAATTGAAGGATTTGGGGAGCAGGCCCTTTAGCTGGGTTTACATTCTGAGTATCATCATCATAGATCATATCGAAGTTTAATGTAAAGTTGATGTATTTGGTAATTTTTGCTGCCAATACATTGGTCCAGAAAATATCTATGTTTTGCGGATTGCTTTTGTAATTGGAGAAAAGGTCCATTTTAGATTTAAAAGTCATATTGGCACCCAATTTTTGCAGGTAATTGGCACTTGCAAATGCGCCAAATTCCTGGCGGGCATTTTTGCCAAAAGGAACTCCGTACAATGGAGCCAATAAATCGTTTCCTACAATTACCCACCTGGCAGTGGCAGGGGAGAAGAACAAAGAAAAGTTATATGCGGGTTTATAATCAACACCTACAGAAAGTAATAAGTAAGCAGGCATCAATGTTTTGGAAGTAAGCAAAGCAGAATCAGTCCCGGTAAAAGATTTGGTATAAGCATACCCATTGGCAAACTGGCTGCGTGCATTAAATAAAGCGGCTGCATTCAAATGTTTAGAAAGGGCATAACCATATTTAGAAGTAAAATCAATTCGGTCGCTCGATTTGCGGTTGCCCAGGCTGGTAGTATTTACAATACCATAAGCCAGGTCGAGGCTGTTATCCCAGGAGTTTTTATTCTTTTTATAAAATGCAAACACATTTAAAAACGCATTTAAGGAAAAGGAAAATTTTTCACCCCCTGCACTCCAGTTGCTCAAAGATCCCTGGTTGATATTTAAATTAAAAAGGCCTCCTTTTTTCCAGGTTTGTATGGTTGTG
>JBBRFX010000259.1:0-2110 GCA_038241275.1 Chitinophagales bacterium | reverse complement strand
AGCCGCATACCTAAGATCGCCGTTGCAAACGCTGATGTGCATCGGAGTTTCCGGAACCAGGGTTGTTTCCAATGGCGTTAATCCAAGCAAGGCATTTTCTACTGCTTCAGGCGAAAGATCATGATCGTCTATCACAGGTGTCTTAAATAATTTTTCGGTACCTCTTACTACTGGTCTTATTTTGCTAAACAATGAAGTGGAACCGGCATTTAAAATATCTTCAATACCCCTGAACAACGAAGGTTCGTTTGCCAATGCACCATGCGAAACATTTACATAATAAACACTGTTGTTTTCAATCATCTTTTTAGGAATACCACTTTGCCATGTTACACTTTGATCTCCTTCGGCAGTGCTTAAAAAAGTTAATTCCATTCCCTGGCTGGTATGATCTATACGGTATGCACAGGGTGTGGCTTTATCTTTTCCTGCAATGTAAACTGCATTGTCAAAATCTGTATCGGTTACAGAACCCAATATTTTGTTGCGGTATGTACTGAATGTTTTGAGGTCTGCATCCAATGGTACCGGCCAGTTAGGATCACCAAAAGCACCCTGCATCATTTGCCAGGTTTGAGGTTCGCCAAAATCATTATCCTTTTCTTTATTGTGTGGCAACAAACTGAGCAGGCCCGGAAATTTTGAAAAGATACCCAGCAATTCTTTTTTGCTGTGAAAAATATCAAGCTTGCTTATTTTATCTATGATGGCATCTTTGCCAAATAATACATAAGGAATGCGGTAAGACCCACCCAGTGGGGCACCCAGGAAAATAAGCTGAAAGCCGGGAGATTCATTCAGTTTGGTCCAGGTGGCTCTTTGCGAAACCATAAAATCTCTAACCAACACACCACCCATTGAATGACCAATTACTTTGATGGGCTGCTTATACGTTAATAAATCTTCTATTTTATTCTTAAACAGCAGGGCCGATTCATTTAACTGCATTCGCCAGTCAAATGCAAAGGTTACTACATCATAAGATTGCTGCAATTGTTTTACTATTTTGGCATAGGATGTTTTAATGATCGATGGCGCTTCGATACCGGCAGATTTTATATCCAGTTTTTTTAAATCGCCCGCTAAAAAACGCAGGTAATTTATCCAAACCAATTTGTCTGCTGCTGCAAGATTAGAGCCCATAATACCGGGCAGTAAAACCACAATGGGTCTTGTGCCGGTAATAGTTTGAGAAAATACCTGGCCTCCATCCAGTTTTAAAATAGCATTCCTGTCCAGGCCTGCGGCACCTTTTTGCAATGCTACAAATCCAAGTATAGGACTGTCTCCGGTTGTTTTTAAGGCATTTAAAATAGCGGTTTGTGTTGTGCTGTTTTTAAAATAATGGAAATGATCTACATCTGTGGCTTCATCAAAAAAATACTGCACGGCACTTTGTCTCACCGCCCCCCGGTACATGGCAGCAGTGTTTACTACGAGGTCATTATTTTTTGTAAAAAATAATTTAGAAGCAATAATAAGTAAAGCCTTTAGATTGAGTTTGGTTTTGCAATTGCCGGAAATAATGGCCAATGGATTATCCAGCACCACATTGGTAGCCGGGCTGTTTAATGCTTTAATAAAAGGCGAATCAGGATTCATGGCTTCCAGCCCGGGCAGTGTATCTACATCATTTTTGCAATTGATAACAGAAGATGCCAGGCTTTTAAATGAAACATATACAGGGTTTATCGTCAACCCTGTAGCCAGTCCCACAAGGTTAAATGTCATGTTAAAAAAATGATCCATCCTGCCGGAAGCAAGCGTAGTACCGCTTGCAGGGCAGGCCACCCGGATGAATTTGGTAACCGTAATTTTTTTATTGGCCAATACTTTATTTATGGCCTCAATATTTTTAATATCAGCAGTACGTTTTTCTTTTTTTAAAAAACTGATTTCATTGCTGTCGAAACCCTGGCTGTTTTCGTTGCTGCTGCAAAAACGTGCCAACACATCCCCAACCAATCCTCCTCTTGAGTGGCTGATAAGCTGCACCGATGCATGTGCCGGTAACTGCTGCACAATTTCCAACACATTCTGCAACGGGCTTTTTGTAAGCGTTTCATGCTCTAAAGCCAGCACATGACCATCATGGTTTTGATGAATATAA
>JBBRFX010000258.1:0-2176 GCA_038241275.1 Chitinophagales bacterium | reverse complement strand
CCTTTTTTATCTGCCTGTTATTTTGGTACAGTTGAATGAACTCCAACTCTTTTTTTACTTCGTTTTCCTTGAAATAATTTTTCTCATTTTCGCTCGAAGGCCTGAGTGTGAAATAAATATTATCCGACTCATGGAAGTCTTTAATGGCAACTGTATTATTCCCTGATTGTGTTGAAAAAGAAATGTTTACAGCATAGACTGACTTGCCTTTTTGTTTATAAATTAAGGTGGTCGTCTGACAATGGAGTGGATAAATGCTTAGCAGTAGAACACTGGTTAAAGCAAATACAAGTATTCTTTTCATTTTGATTGGTTTTGTTATTAAAAAAGTAATCATTCGTTTACTGCTATTGTTGTAACTAATCAGTCTCAAAATTAACTAAAAATTCTAGGATTAGGTGGTTATCAACAAATATGGTTTTGTATTGTTGAAAAGTTTTATTTTTCGGGCGCTTATTCCCCTTGTATACTCGCGTAAAAGTAGAGATATTATTTACAAAGTTTAATACTCAATTCTCTGAGGGGAAGTTTTGATAATTAGGCTGTTATCAACAATTTCAGGTGTTGGTTGTTGATATGTTTTGTTGTTAAAATTTGGTATTTCTATAGATGTGGGCGACTTTTGCCAAATACAATAATGGTAGAAAAATCACACATAGAAGCGCTACACGACTTGGTTATTAATCTCCAGGAACAAGTCAACCAACTTAGGTTTGACCATAAACAATTGAAATTAGAGAATGAGCATTTAAGAAAAGATAATAGGCAATTGAGATCGGAAATTGACCAGTTAAATTCAGAATTATCAAAGCATAAAACTAAAAAGACAAGCCAAAATAGTTCGATTCCTCCCTCAAAGGATGAGAACAGGCCAAGAAAAAATCAAAGTTTGCGTGAAAAATCAGACAAGCCCGTAGGCGGTCAAACAGGGCATGAAGGCAAAACATTAAGAATGACAGATTCGCCAGATAAGTTGATAGATCACATTCCATCTTATTGTAAACAATGTGGTTATGATCTGCGCGAGGTGAAACCTGAATTCATAGCAAGACGTCAGGTCATAGATATTCCTCCCATACAGCCCATAATCACAGAACACCGGCTTTATAAAAGAACGTGTAAATGTGGATGCCAGAATACTTCAGATTTTCCAGCCAATGTAAATTCTCCGGTAAGTTACGGTAGCAATATCGAAAGTCTAGTTGCCTATTTTCACACTAGGCAATACATCCCATTTGAACGGCTAAAAGAATTGTTTAATGACCTATTTTGCTTGCCCATAAGTGAAGGAGGCCTACATTATTTGCTCGATAGGATTACCCTAAAAGCTATTCCGGTATACGAAACGATTCGGCAACGTGTATTGAATAGTGAGGTAATAGGCTCTGATGAAACAGGTATAAAAATAAATGGCAAATTGAACTGGTTTTGGACATGGCAAAATAAATATCATACACTAATTTGCGTCTCGAAAAATCGTGGTTTTCAAACAATTATCGACAACTTTGGAAATCAGCTAAGACAAGCTATATTAGTGCATGACTGCTGGAAACCACATTTTAAAACAGCTGTAGCTGGTCATCAGCTATGCATAGCACACATGCTGCGCGATCTAAACTATTTATACGAAAAAGATGAAATTGATTGGCCCAAACAAGTCAAAGATATTTTTCTAAGAGCCATTACTTTGAAAAAATCACTTGATTGCTCATCAGACTATGACAATCCTAACCAAGAAAGAACAAAACTAGAAAATGACTTCGATGAACTTCTTGACAAACAGATTGGTGAAAAATATAAAGAATCAATCACCTTTCAAAAACGACTAATAAAATACAGATCTTCTATTTTTACTTTTCTTTATTATCCGAAAGTTCCGCCAGACAATAATGCCTCGGAGCGGGCAATACGAAATGTGAAAGTAAAACAAAAGATATCAGGGCAATTTAAGTCCTATCAAGGTGCAGAAAGATTTGCAATCCTACGTTCCGTTGCAGATACAGTTATTAAAAACGGTCAAAATATATTGAACGCTTTTGAAACTATTGCTAAACTTGAGCCCCAGACTGATTAGTTACAAATAATTATATGACAACACAAATCATTCGATTTCTCAACATTATTTTGGTTGCCTTGGTTGCAGGAACCATATTTGGGATATGGCTTGGCTATAATC
>JBBRFX010000257.1:0-2285 GCA_038241275.1 Chitinophagales bacterium | reverse complement strand
GGTAGCTACCTGGTAAAATAATGGCTGAAACTGGTGATAGTTAAACCGGTCAATCAGGGTAATTTCAAAACCTGTTTTATTGCTTAATTTTCTTGCCAATCTTAATCCTCCAAAACCTGCTCCTATAATTACGAGTTTCATGTTGTTTTATTTAAAAAGCAAAGATATGATATTTTCAGTAATTACTGAAAATACAAAAAACCATTCGTCATAAATATATTACCTAAACGATTAAGCAGGATTGTTATTTATAACTGAGTTACAATATATATTTTTTGATCATTAGTTCCATTGATCATCACATATAGTTCCTTCTTATAAACGGAAGGCTTAATACAACATCCGCACTTTAATCGTTTCCTTTACACCTCTCAATAAATCAATGGCGTGTTTGCTCAGGTGATTATCTACATCCAGTACCACATAACCAATATCATCATTTGTCTTTAAATACTGTGCCAAAATATTGATATTGTTTTTACTCAATAATGTATTGATCTGGCTAAGTACGCCCGGAACGTTGTTATGAATATGCAGGATACGATGTGCACCTTCCTGTGCAGGAAGCGCCAGTGGTGGTATGGTATGAGAACCGGTACTCACTCCTTTTTCAAGGTATTGAAATAGTTTATTACTTACATCCTCCCCAATATTACTTTGCGCTTCCTGTGTACTGCCGCCTATATGTGGGGTAAGCAATACATTGGGCAGGCCCTGCAAAACAGAGGTAAATACATCTCCGTTTTTTTCCGGTTCCACAGGAAAAACATCGATAGCTGCCCCTCCTATTTGTCCGCTTATAATCGCTTTGCTTAATGCATTTAAATCCACTACTTCTCCCCTTGCATAGTTAAGAAGCACTGCCCCTTTTTTAAAATGCAGCAGGTTATTTTTATTAATCAGATTTTTTGTAGATGCCAGTTCAGGCACATGCAGCGTAACTACATCGGAGTGCTGAAGCAGTTCTTTCAGGTTTTTACTGTTGGTAGCATTCCCGAGCGGCAACTTTGTTTCGGTATCATAAAACATCACTTTCATTCCCAATGATTCGGCCAGTACACTTACCTGGCTGCCTATATTTCCATAACCAATTATACCAATAGTTTTACCCCTCAACTCATGCGAACCTGTGGCATCTTTCATCCAGGCACCTTCATGCGCTGCTTTGTTTTTATCTAAAATTTTTCGCACCAGCAAAATGGATGCACCAATTACCAATTCGGCCACGCTCCTGGTATTGCTATAAGGAGCGTTAAAAACTGCTACACCATTAGATGTGGCCTCCTGCAGGTTTACCTGGTTTACTCCAATACAAAAACAACCGATAGCCTGTAATTTTTTTGCCGCCTCAAGTACAGTTTTGGTAACCTGGGTTTTACTTCTTATACCCAGTATATGCGTATTTTTAATTTCCTTAATCAGGTCAGCCTCACTTACAGCTCCTGTTAATTTTTTTACATTTGCATATCCCGCTTCTTTAAATTGCTTTACAGCTAAATCACTTATATTCTCTAAAAAAAGAATATTTATTTTATCCTTTGGATAGCTCGTACTTTTTTTATCTGGCATGGTTTTATCTGCGTATTTTGCACAAATATAATTCTATTCACGGTTCAATATTTTATGATTCCATTCTTAAGGTCTTTAATAAGTTCAACCACTTTAACGGTACTCAATTTCCGCTATATATTTTTAAATGGAGTATGCCTGGTTTTTGCTTTAAATTTTACTGCCTGCCAAAGCACCGATCCTGCTGACAGCAATAAAACTAAATCAGAGGTTGTTAATTCTATAAAGTTACCTGCCCCTGCAGTGATCAGTGATGCTGAAAAAACAAAGCTTCATAATGCCTGTGAGCTTTGGTATGATACTGTTTTAAAACACGCATCCTTTAATGGAGGCATGCTGGTAGCCAAAGCTGGAAATATTGTTTTTGAGCAATACAATGGCACCAATCCGCTGGGCAGCAAAGATTCTATCAATGATCAAACAGCATTTCATATTGCTTCTGTAAGCAAAACCTTTACTGCCATGGCAGTTTTAAAACTGGTAGAAACAGGTAAGCTGCATCTGGAAGATGAATTCAGTAAATACTTTCCAACATTTAACTATCCCGGCATTACCATTCAAAGCCTGCTGAGCCACAGAAGTGGTTTGCCCAACTATCTATATTTTATGGAAGACCTGGGTTGGAATGATACAATCAACATAAAAAATGAAAATGTTTTTGATTACCTGGTAAACCGAAAGGCAGAAATAAAAAACATTGCACCCCCTAATACCCG
>JBBRFX010000256.1:0-2411 GCA_038241275.1 Chitinophagales bacterium | reverse complement strand
TCTTAATGAATATCATTTTAGATATAATAGAAGACAGGCAATGGGGGTAATATTTGATTTACTCATTAAAAGGATGGTCAAAAATGAACCAGTACGCTTGTTATCAACTAATTAAAATTGCGACCTAAGCGACTATACCTATTAAACTATATCAATATATTTTAATAATCACAAAAAATAAATACAATGAACACATTAAATGATCAAAATCTTACTGGTGTTTACACAGGGGAATCTCATCCTAACATACCCTTAAAATACTTAACTGCATCCTCTATAATCGGCGATAAAGTTCATAACCTCCAGGATGAACACATGGGAGCGATTGAAGATATCCTGATAGATATTACCACTGGAAAAATAGAATATTTTGTTATAAAATTTGGAGGGTTCCTTACTATTAACGAAAAGAATTTTGCCATTCCCTTTAACCTGCTAAAGGTAGACCCGGCAAAAAAAATCTTTCTGCTGGATCAAACCAGGGAAACACTTGAAAAAGCGCCTGGTTTTGATGTGAATCATTGGCCGGAAACAAACTTTCATGCAGAAGAAGCATACTGGAGTTTTATTGGGTAAGAAAGATGACCAGGCAGCCAATAAATATGGTAAGGGCATTAATTCCGGTTAGTATAAAGAAAAAACTGACCGGCCTTTACGTATGATTTAAAAAACTCTATCTAAAATCTTATGATTAAGGTTCTATAAGTATATATCATCATTAAAATCTAAAAAGAAAAATATGCTAATAAATATTAAAAGTTTACTCGGCTTTAGCCTGGGTGCAACTAATGGAGAAATCGGTAAAGTGGAAGAACTTTATTTTGATGACAATACCTGGGCTATCCGTTACCTGGTTGTGAAAACCGGAAGCTGGCTCACAGGGCGTATGGTGCTTATTTCACCCGAAGCAATACAAAATCCAGATTGGGAAAGGAGAGAACTGCCTGCTAATCTTACAAAAGATCAAATTAGCAACAGCCCTGATACGGATTTGCATAAGCCCATTTCTCAGCAGCATGAGATTGCACTTTTTGAGCATTATGCCTGGCAGCCATATTGGAAAAGTGGTTTTTATTCGGGCGGCCAGTGGGGAGTGATGCCTCCAGCGCCTCTTTTTGATGAAAGAATAACAAATGATAATGATAACATTAAAATGCAAACTTATAATAATGACCAGCATTTACGTAGCACAGAGCGGGTAACATGCTATCACATTCATGCCAACGATGGTGAAATAGGACACGTAAATGATTTCATTATTGATGGCAAAACCTGGCAAATTTTGTACTTCGTTATTGATACCCATAACTGGGTTGGAGGAAAAAAAGTTTTGATATCAGTTGAAAATATTAAAGAGATTATCTGGGAAGAATCAAAAGTTATTGTAGATATTTCTACCGCAGGGGTAAAGGATTGTGCGTCATTTGATGAATCAAAATATAACCATCCTGAAAAAGCTCATTCAACTTTTTAAAATAGTTGATGAAATATGTTTAAAAAAATGGCAATTGAAATTTTAAATAATACAATGGAAACGAAACTTGAATTGAATGCTTTAGACACAAAAAAAGGTAGAAGAAAAAAAATAATGCATGAACTCTATATCGAGTTAGTGAAGTTGCAAAAAGAAGTGATTGCCTCAGATTTAAAATTGCTTGTAATATTGGAGGGAAGAGATGCAGCCGGTAAGGACGGAACCATAAAAAGAATTATAAAACATTTAAGTCCTCGTGAAACAAAAGTAGTGGCATTGGGTAAGCCATCTAACGGTGAGGAAAGAGAATGGTACTTTCAGCGGTACACAGCAAACCTGCCTTCTTCCGGCGAATTTGTTCTTTTCAACCGTAGCTGGTACAATCGCCTGGGCGTAGAAAAGGTAATGGGCTTTTGTACGCACAAGCAATACAAATCATTTTTTTCAGAAGTACAATCGTTTGAGAAAGGCCTGGTTGAGGGAGGTTTCATTATCCTGAAATATTATTTGGATATCAGCAAAAAGGAACAGGAGAAAAGATTGGATGACCGCAAAAAAGATCCGCTGAAACAATGGAAAATAAGCCCGATAGATGAGGTAGCTCAAAAACACTGGAAAGACTATTCGGAAGCCCGGGATGAAATGTTGTTAAGAACAAATTTCACCGATGCACCCTGGTTTGTGGTAAATGCAGACAATAAACACGAAACCCGGATAGCTTTGATTACTCATATTCTGGATCGTGTTAAATATAAAAAGAAGAATGACAAATTAGTATCGCACAATTATGGATTGGTTGATCCGGCAACACCGGAAATTATAAAAGACAAGCTCTTTTGATTATTAACTAAATTAAAAACAAAATATATGGATACACAAACAATATTATACGCAATTGGAGGGGGTATTTTACTCTTGTTTTTTGCTGGTGTCAATA
>JBBRFX010000255.1:0-2526 GCA_038241275.1 Chitinophagales bacterium | reverse complement strand
TACCCGAAAGTCCTTTGGCATAACTAAATGTAAAAGTGGGATACTTTGAACCTATTGGCACTTTCCTGTACGGTAATTGAATATAACGCTGCCCGGGTTTAAAGCTTACGATAGCATTTAAAATAACCGCCTGGTGGGGTTGAAACTGCGATGAAATTTTTTCGTATGGATAATTAGGTGTGATATTAATGCTGTCTTTTTTATAAATAGTAAAGTTGCTGGAATTGTTGAGAGGTATCCTGTCTTCATACAAAGTATTTATCGTGAACTGCAGGCCATTTTCATACCTTTTTCGAAAAGTGATACTGCCAAAATAATTCTCGTAAGTCTTCATGTAATTATTGCCATAAAAAAGCGTACTGATGGTATTCACAAGCGGTAATAACTTACTGTCTTTGTTAAACTGCGAAACCCTTTTTCCTCCGGCAAAATTCCAGCTAAACGATCTTATTTTATTATTTTCATCTGCATCCCTGGTTCTAAACTGCATATTGGCCCATGCATTAAGATGACCATTACTAAAGCCATACCTTAAATGCGGCTGAAAAGAAAAGTTAGTTTTCCATTTTGGGATATAAGTGTTTATATAACCATTCGCTTTAAGGGTTAATCCTTCTGCAGGATTGTATTCCATGTTTTTTATAAGTGGTTCTATACCCCAGGAAACCGAATTTTTTGAGCTGTACCTGGTGCGGTTTATTCCACTCCAAAACACTTTATAAGGTTTTAATTTGCCCTGTTTTTTATTTAATGAATCTACAGTACGTTTACTATAGGACGAATCTTTTTGCAATTCATAAATACTGTCTTTTATTTTATAATCCAATTGTTCTTCCAGTTCCAGCGGTACCGGCCGGGTGGTATCCCAAAATTCTTTTGTTTTTTTATTTACAGCCGTGTCGTATTTAATAATGATGTTATCAAAGAAATTCTTTTTAAAACCTGGTTTGATATTGTAATTGCTGTAAACATTTAAAAAGTTGCCGATGGCATCTATACCAAACATTTTAAAATTAAAATAAAGTAACTGGTTTTTTACCCTCCACACATCATTACTCACTGGCACATGTTGCTGTGTAATTTTAAGGGTATCTAATAATTCCAGTTGAGCCGTTTTGGTCAATTGCAAATCAAAACTAAAAATGCGCCAGTCATCATCGGTAATATTAATTACGCCGGAGAATAATGGTTCGTAGGTTCTGCGTGGCGTAACCCTGATGCTGTTGATGGCTTTTCCATCTTCCCAAAAAGTGCCGAGGAACTTAAATTTATAAAAGCTGATAGCCCCATCTGCAATGGGAGAAATAAACCCCCTGGGATTAATACGATCGGTAAATACTTTTACATTATTGGTATATAAACTAATAAAAGCAGGAAAGGTAAAACCAAAACTACCGCTGCCACTTACCCTGCTGCTGGATACTTCCATCTTAAATTTATCAGGCTGCTGCATGAAGATTTTTGCAATAGACTCAGAAAGATAAACGATGCCCTTGCCTGTAGAATCAAGCCCCATTTCCTTTCTGTCATTATCCGGAATTTTTTGTCCAAAAATCTTTTTGGGCAGGTTGCGCAGTTTGATAAGGTCCTTAGAATATAAGTCTACTTCAAAAGCATTTACCTGTTTGTTATAAAAATTTCTTTTTTTTATGGCCTGTCGAATGATTTCATAAGCCGGATCTTCTGCCCCGCTTTTTACCACCACTTCTGTCATCACGAGCTTTTGTTCTTTTAAAACAAAAACCAATTCCACATCACTGGTGATGGTAATTTTTTTTTCGGCAGAGGCATAACCAATATGTTGACAAACGATGGTATAGGTTCCCTTTGGCAGAAAAAAAGAAAAATTGGCTTTATCATTGGCACTGGCACCCTGGGAACTACCCTTTACTGTTATGGATGCAAATGGCAACAGGTCGCCTGTTTCATTATAAATGGTTCCGTAAATTTTTTGAGAGGTAGCCTGTAAACAGATCAGGGATATAATTGCAGAAAAAAATATTTTCATAAAACAGTTTGGTTGATAACGAAATTAAGAGCATATCTGTTACTAAAAACATAAAACAAATAATTTTCGAATATTACCAACTTTCAATACACACAAATTACTCTATGAATTATTTTAATTCATAGAGCCTGCGTTGATACCAACCTTTTTTATAATTATTATGGAGAAATTAAACTTTACTTTTTCTGAGAAAGGATGCCGTTAAGGCTGCAAAACCTGCTACCAATGCACCAATAACTGCTGTGGCCACTATGAGCAAAACAGGATTATCCATTTTTAAAATTATAACAGAAACTTTGTGAGCCAGTAAATGTTCATTCTGGCTGCTTTTCCAAAAACTAAGCATGGCCCACAAGATAGCAATAGCGATGAACCCCGTTAAAAAAGACTTCCCCGGACTTTGTGGTATCAACGCCACTACCAAAAATGCAACGATGGCAATACTCCACCATGGAAAATAAAGACAGGCTGCAAAACTTAGCAACGTAATTAAGAGAACTGAGGTTATGAATTTCATT
>JBBRFX010000254.1:0-2556 GCA_038241275.1 Chitinophagales bacterium | reverse complement strand
ATGAAACTCGTAATTATAGGAGCAGGTTTTGGAGGATTAAGATTGGCAAGAAAATTAAGCAATAAAACAGGTTTTGAAATTACCCTGATTGACCGGTTTAACTATCACCAGTTTCAGCCATTATTTTACCAGGTAGCTACCGCAGGGCTGGATGCCAGTAATATTTCTTTTCCGTTGCGCAAGGTTTTTCATCACAGCAAAAATGTAGCCATCCGCATGGCGGAAGTGCAACAAATACTTACGGCAGAAAATAAAGTAGTTACCAATATTGGCGATTTTGAATATGACCAACTGGTGATATCTACCGGTGCCGATACCAACTTTTTTGGCAATGCCAATATGGAATCCAATGCATTTCCGATGAAAAGTACCACGGAAGCATTACAGCTAAGGCACAGGATTTTACACAATTTTGAAGATGCGCTTTCTACAACCGATCCATTGTTATTACAACGGTTGATGAATATTGTTGTAGTAGGAGGTGGCCCCACTGGTGTGGAGCTTAGTGGAGCCCTGGCCGATATGAAACGTTTTGTATTACCCAAGGATTATCCTGAACTGGATTTTACAAAAATGAATATTTACCTGCTGGAAGGAACGGGTAAAACTTTGGGGGTGATGAGTGCAAAAAGCAGCGAACAATCGCAGCAATATTTAGAGCGGCTTGGCGTAACCGTTATGACGAATACTTTGATAAAAGATTATGATGGTAAAACTGCGGTGATGCAGGATGGAAATGCCATCGAAACCTCGACCGTTATTTGGGCAGCGGGTATTAAAGGAAATGTGCCGCCTGGTATCAACAAAGATTTAATTGCAAGAGGCAACCGTATAAAAACAGACAGGCAATGTAAAGTAATTGGTTCTGAAAATATTTTTGCAATTGGCGATGTGGCTAGTATGGAGGATCCTGCATACCCCAATGGGCACCCACAGGTGGCGCCGGTAGCTATACAACAGGCAGATATGCTGGTAAATAATCTTAACAGGATTCAGATGAAAAGCGGTAATAAACAATTATTAAATTTTGAATACAAGGATAAAGGAGCCATGGCTACTGTGGGCAGGAACCTGGCTGTAGTAGATGTACCTAAACCCAAACTTCATTTTGGTGGAATTTTAGCATGGTTCATTTGGATGAGCCTGCACCTGATGCTGATACTGGGCGTAAAAAATAAGTTTTTTGTGTTTATCAACTGGCTCACTAATTATTTTACAAGAGATCAAAACCTGAGACTGATATTTAAAGAGTTTTATAAAGAGAAACCATAAATAATTTTTAAATATTACTGTGTATTATTTTTCTACAGTTTTTATTTCTTTTAAAACCTTTTTTGCGCAGCTTTTAAATCCGGCAGTTTGCTGTGGTAGCTGATCTTCAATTAATATTTTTATCTCTGGTATTATTTCGGGATAATGCCTGGCAAGTTTACCCAATACCATCATGCTGTAAACCTTTGTAGCCAGGGCTTCTGATGGCGATGACAAATAATTAAAACAAATGTTCATAATAGCCCCCTGGTGTTTTTCGGGAATAGATGCAAACTGCAATAAACGGATACTGTTTCTTTTAACGGCATCATGAAGATTGGGATTGTTTAGATTTTTTACTAACCTGCTGAAATGTTTTTTAATTAATTCCGGCTGTGCGGCTACACAATAACTTACCGGCCAAGCAGCTCTTTGCATAACCTTGTTTTCGTCATTTAAAAAAAGATCAAATAATTCATCAAACCGTTTTTGAGCATCACCCACCCATGATACAATATAATTGCATTGGGCTTTGGAATGTTCTTTTAATATTTCTTCTTTGAGGTTCATAAACCAAAATGAGTTGAAGTATTATGCGCTTAAAGGGATTGCAGTAAACGAATCATTTTACTAATCTCATCCTCATCCACCGTTAGCAATTGCAAATTTTCTTTCATGCTGCTGTTATTAATTTCCATTATACTTTTTGTAAATACGCTTGCAGATGTATGGAACTCAGTTGCACCTGTTTCAGTTGCAATTTGCAGTATATTATCAGACCTTATGCCGCTACCCGGCATAATGATAATGCGGCCACCGGCTTGTTTTATCAAAGCAGCAATGCTGCTTGTTCCATCCAATGCATGGGGTACAAGGCCCGAGGTAAGTATTCTTTCACAACCGATTTCAATAATATCTTCCAGTGCCTGTACAGCATTCACAACCCTGTCAAATGCCCGGTGAAAAGTAACACCCATAGGATAAGCTAATTGTATTAATTGGCTGCATCTTTTTTTATCAACCCTTCCATCACTGTTTAATATGCCCAGCACCACAGCATCACAGCCGAGTTCTTTGCAGATGCTGATATCTGTTTTCATGATTTCAAATTCGGCATCTGTATACAAAAAGTTGCCGCCACGTGGACGTATGATTGGGTGAAGATCTATTGATAAATGTGCTCTTGCAGCTTTTATAAAACCATAAGAAGGGGTAGTGCCGCCCTCGCCTGGGTTATCACATAGTTCAATGCGGGAAGCTCCAGCCAGTTGTGCTTTTATACAACTATCTATGGTAAAACCGATC
>JBBRFX010000253.1:0-2611 GCA_038241275.1 Chitinophagales bacterium | reverse complement strand
CTGCAAATTGGGCAGAAACCTGCGTTTAGTTTTAATGTTGGAATGAGATACCTTATTACCTGTAATTGGTCTCTTTCCTGTAAGTTCACATACTCTTGCCATGTCCTAAAATTTTGGAGGGCAAAAGTAAGGATTTATGTTGGAAATAGATGAGCTATTTTGAAATAATTTATAATTCATTGTAGAAATAAATATTTTTCCCCGAAATTTCATGCAAATTACAGGCAAATATTAATCTATGGATACACATTTTGTAAGCAGCAGGCATAAAAGTGGAATGGCTTTTACATCCACGATTGACGGACATACCATATTAACAGATACCGGTAATGATAACGGTGGCAATAATGAAGGGCCAGGCCCCAAAAGACTCATGTTAACATCGCTTGCCGGCTGCACAGGTATTGATGTAGTATCTATTTTAAATAAAATGAAGGTTGAATTTAGCGAGCTAAGCATTGACACCGAAGCAACACTTACAGAAAACCCACCAAAAACATATAATCACGTTAAAGTAACATATAAAATAAAGATTGCTGAGGAAAACAGGGCTAAAATGGAAAAAGCTGTGCATTTATCAGAAGATAAATACTGTGGCGTAATGGCCATGTTTAAAACATTTGCAAAAGTGGAAACGGAAATTGTTTATTTGTAATTTTTATAATTAAAATTATTGTTGTCCGACTAAATGTTTGAAACCCTTATCAAGCCTACATGACCTCACCCCAACCCCTCTCCAAAGGAGAGGGGCTAGAACCCTCAACCAGTAAGCATTTGAACGAATGGGTAGAGTTTTAGTCGGACAATAGTGAATTAAAATATATTTTTCTACAATTGGCCCATAAAATTATGGGCCAATTGATTTATATAAAAAATTTACACCATACTATTGATTGCTTTTTTAGAAGTTGTAAATGGCTGGATGACCAAAGCAATCATAATTACCAGCAATGCCCCTATTACATTTAGCCACAAAAAGGAAACGATATCCGCTTTATAAATGATAATAATCATCAGTTCGGAAATTACTGCAGAAATAAATACTGCATTGGCACCAATTCTTTTTATCCAGAATGCCACCAGGAAAATTCCAAGGATTACCCCATAAAATAAAGAACCTAAAATATTCACTGCCTCTATCAGGCTATTACCAATATTGTGTGCAAACATGGCAATGATAATGCAGAATACTCCCCATGCAAATGTGTACCACTGCGATATTTTATAGTCCTGGAATTCTGATTCATGCTTAACAAAAAACTTTTTATGAAAATCTACCACAGTGCAGGCTGCCAAAGAATTAAGCGCAGCGGCTATACTACCCCATGCAGATAAAAATATAACCGCAAATAATAATCCTATCAAACCAATGGGAAGATTATCTTTTACAAAACGTAAAAATATAAAATTGGTATCGTTGGCTTCATCGCCGGGTATTGCTTTTTTAATGGTAGACTTATACTGGCTTCTAAATTCATTCGCTTCTGTCATTTGGCCTGCGGCAAAAGCGGCATTGTATTTTTGCTCAATATTGTTGAGCGAGTCTTTGTAGATGGTATTTTGTGCTACCAGTACTTTAGCATTATCAAAAAATACAGGGGCTTTATAATGCAGGTAAAAAGAAAAAATCAGAATCCCTATTAATAAAATAAAAAACTGCATGGGTACTTTTACAAGCCCGTTCATCAGCAATCCTTTACGGCTTTCATTAATATTTTTTGCAGTAAGATATCGCCCCACCTGGCTATGATCGGTTCCAAAATAACTAAGTGCCAAAAAGAATCCTCCAATAACCCCACTCCAGATATTGTATTTATCCTTCCAGTCAAAACCTTTTTCTGTAAAACCGGTCGTAATAACATTCATCTTTCCCAGGTCTGTTGCTTTTTGTATAGCTCCCTTAAAGCCCACATCGGCCGGCAACATATTTACCGCTATGTATGCAATGATAAAAAGGGATACAAATACGATAACCATTTGCAGGGTTTGTGTATAAGCCACTGCCCTTGCCCCTCCGCTCATGGTATAAATGATAAGCAAACCACCCATCACAACATTGGTATAATAAATATTCCACCCCATCAGTGAACTTAAAATAAGCGATGGCGCATAAATACTCACCCCTGTACTCAACCCACGGGATAATAAAAACAAAAAGGAAGTGAGGCTGCGAGTTTTTACATCAAACCTGTTTTCTAAGAACTCGTAGGCTGTGTACACTTTTAAACGGCTATATACCGGCACAAAAAATATACTGATCACTATCATAGCCAATGGAAGGCCAAAATAGTATTGAACAAAACGCATTCCATCTGTGTAGGCCTGGCCGGGTCCGGTCAAATAAGTGATCGCACTGGCCTGCGTGCCCATAATGCTTAGTAAAACCAGGTACCAGGGCATGCTTCTGTTACTAAGAAAATACCCTTCCAGATTTTTGGAAGTACGGCTTTTGTAAACACCATAAAGGATGATGCCGGATAACACAACTATTAAAATGGTCCAATCGATATAACTCATACAATAGGTGAAAGGTGAAAAGTGAAAGGTGAAAGCAGGAAAATTTTCATTAGCATAAGGTATTATTTTTTTGTTTTTTCTGCTGCCTTTGAAG
>JBBRFX010000252.1:0-2611 GCA_038241275.1 Chitinophagales bacterium | reverse complement strand
GCCTGGATATTCTCTCCGGCCGGGCAGGCACTATTGCATGGGGGCATAAAATCAATGTAAACAGGCCGGCGTTTTCTCATCGGACCTGTACCTTCTGCATGACCAGTGAGGTCTGCTGGTTTTGTGATGTCTATGTATGACATTATAATAAATTAGGTGATGGTTATTCAGGCGACTAAATTAAGATGAAGATGCAGCACAGGAATTGATTTACTTCAGCATGAGGTCTGATATATATCATATTTATTTACCGCTGAGAATGGATTTAAGAATAAATTGTCCTGAGATGAATAATGAGATTTATTGATACCGGATACCAGGATGGAGTAAAAGAAAATTATTTTTTTAGCATTTTAACAGGAAACTGTAAGCGAATTTATGGCATAAAAAAAGCCAACACAGGTGCTGGCTTTTTTATATTAGTTGATTGCTATTTAGAAATTATAACCCACACTCACTGCTCCTGATGGTTGTATAAATCCCCCGGCAATCAGGGGTGTAAAACCAATGCGCCAGGAGAAGCCACCGTCTTTAGGTTGTCTCCGGTACATAAAGGAAGCAGTTCCAAAAACAGATGATCTGTTTTCGTCATAAAAATCGAGTATGTCTACTTTTTTGCCTGTGAAAGTAACACCTGCACCTACTTCAAAAGTATGTACAGAATTGGCTTTGCCAAAAACATAGTTTACCTGTATTGGAACCGTTACTACAGATCTCTGTTCAGAATTATAATTTCCGTTTGTGTTATAGTAAGTATAGCCACTTACAAAGCCAATACCAATTCTACCACCAATACCCAGGTGGGATTTTTTAAAACGCCGGTCAATATTGGCAGAAAATAAAATGCCGGGGCCTCCCAGCTCTGCATAAAAACTTGTTTGTCCGGGAACTTTAGAAGTGGTTGCTTCCTGGGCCATAACGATACCACTGATACATAGAAAAGAAATAAGCAATACTGCTTTCATAAGTTGAGTTAATTTAAGGATGAAAAAAAGTTTATTGCAAAGATGAGCAGCAAAGGAATGATTGTGCTGCATGGGGAGCTGTTAAATTGGATTAACAGTTGTTATAAATTCTTTTTAAAATATAAATGAGTACCCTTTACCATTGTCTCCGGGATTGGTAGCCTGCTCAAATTTTCTTATTTCAGCCTGAAGATATTTTTCATACTGCCCATACATGAATATTCTGAAGATGTGAATATTTTCCTGTGCCCTTGTTTGTTGCAGCGCTTCAAAATAGGCAGCTTTGTCTTCTTTAAAAACGAAGGCGGGCGGCAAACTAAAATACAATTGCAGATAGTTCATCAGCAGACGGCTAGTTCTGCCATTGCCATCATAAAAAGGATGTATGGTTACGAGGTCAAAATGAGCATCAAAGCAAATATTTAATTTGTCAGGGATAGTATTGGCATCATTTATTTTTTCATTGATGGCTTCGCATAGTTTTTTTACCAATGGTTCTACTTTTTCGTAACCCACAAAATAAGTATGGCCAGCGCTTACATTTCCCTTTCTAAAAACGCCGTTAGCTGCATTCAGTTCGCCAAAAACTGTCTGGTAAATATTCCCTGTTTGTTTCATCACAGCAGCATTAATTTGCTGAATGAATTGTGGGCCCGGAGGAATCTTATCTTTTGCTTTTTGTGAAACGAATAACAAGGCATTGTAATGATCCTGTACCATCAGGCTATGAAGCAATGGTTTACCTGCAGGCGTAATGCCTTCATCCAGTAGCAGCCTGGTTTCTGTTTCGGTAAGCGTGCTGCCTTCGATTGTAGTGGAATGATGCGTAATAGCATAACCATTATATTTATCAAAATCAATAACGGTTGATAAATTTAATGATTCAAATTTTTCAAGAAGCGATATGGTAGTTTGATTGTTCACTTTGGCAAAGTAACAAAGATATTTTCAGGTTATCTAAATTGGGCGCAGATTGAGAATCCAGATTTATGTATTTTCAAAAGCTGTAGATCACTTTTTAAAAAAAGAGGAAACAACTTCTTGTTCCTCTCTTTAGATTTTGTTTGTTAAAAGTTTAACCAATCTTTTCCATCACCAGTTTCTTCACTTCACTCAATGCAATTCTTTCCTGCCTCATATCATCTCTGTACCGGATAGTAACAGTATTGTCTTCTTTTGTTTGATGATCGATTGTTACACAAAACGGTGTACCAATCGCATCCATGCGGCGGTAACGTTTTCCAATTGCATCTTTCTCTTCATAAAAACACATGAAGCTTCCCTTGCATTCATTCATCAGTTCTTTGGCAATTTCCGGCAGGCCATCTCTTTTTACCAATGGAAGAATGGCCAGTTTGGTAGGAGCAATTTTTGCAGGGATACGCAGTACCACACGGCTGTCTTCGGTACCATCTTCTTTGGTCCACTTTTCTTCTGCATAAGCAAGGCTCATAACAGTAAGGAACAAACGATCCAAGCCTACGGAGGTTTCTACCACATAGGGTGTGTAGTTGCCGTATGGTTTTCCTTCGGGGTTTAAGTCGTTATCAAAATACTGTATTTTCTTTCTGCTGAATTTGGCATGTTGCGTTAAATCAAAATCGGTACGGCTATGTATGCCTTCCAGTTCTTTCCAGCCAAAAGGA
>JBBRFX010000251.1:0-2638 GCA_038241275.1 Chitinophagales bacterium | reverse complement strand
GTTACCCCGTTTTTGCTACAGTATATTGCCGGTCGCAGCAAGGGTGAAAGCCTTGAAACCAATATAGCACTGATCATTCATAATGCTGCCATTGGAGCACAGATTGCAGTGGCTTATGCCCGGTTATAAAAGTAATTTATGATTTGCCGTTATATTTTAAAACAACTCTAACCTGTATTCTTACCAAAATTAGATTATAAAAATTCCATCCCGGTTACCGCAGAGCTTTTCAACTTTCCTGACTAATATTATTACGCTTTTGCACTATTTTATGAAAAAAGCATTTTTCTTTGACATTACCAATCACATATATTATATAAAAGGAGCTAACAAGTTATGGCCAACACACTAACGGCTTAACAGAAAAAACATCATTAATTTTTAAGATGTTTTTTCAGGAATAAAAATTTACCGTTTAGGTTAAAACATCTGCCATGGTTTCAATAAATAAGATTTTGTATCTTAATCTTTCGGATAATCCCTTAATCAATAAATAACAAAAAACTATTGCTATGCAATCTTTAAAAAAACAGTTAATTATTATTATCATCGGTATGCTGTATGCCTTTACGGTAAGTGCACAATTGCCGGAAAAAGAAATCGATGAATTATTACTTGCCCAATACAAACCCGACGGGCCCGGTGCTACTGCCTTGATAGCCAAAAATGGAAAAGTAATTTATAGAAAAGCATTTGGAAAAGCCAACCTGGAACTGAACGTGGCCATGAAACCCGAAAACGTTTTTGAATTGGGCTCCATTACCAAACAGTTTACAGCAGTAGCTATTTTGATGTTGCTGCAGCAGGGCAAACTGAGCCTGGAAGATGACCTAAGCAAATATCTGCCGGATTATCCCATGCACGGAAAAAAAATCAGTATTCATCAACTGTTAAATCACACATCGGGTATTAAAAGTTATACCGACATGCCGTCTTTTATAAAGATGGCACGCACAGATATGAGCCCAACAGAACTGATAAACATTTTTAAAAATGAAGCCATGGATTTTGATCCCGGAACGCAATGGAAGTATAATAATTCGGGCTATATTTTATTAGGGTATATTATTGAAAAAGCATCCGGGCAAACCTATGCTGATTTTATAGAGGAACAAATTTTTAAAAAGCTGGGTATGTCGCATTCTTATTATGGTAGCCAAAGCAAGATCATCCCCAACAGGGCTACCGGTTATCAACCAACAGAAAAAGGTATTGCCAATGCTGATTATCTTAGCCTAACGCTCCCCTATGCTGCAGGTTCTTTAATGTCTAATGTAGATGATATGCTGTTGTGGAACCAGGCCATACACAACAATACACTTATTACTAAAGAAAATAAAGAAAAAGCATTTACCAACTATACGGATAATAATGGCAAGCCGGTTTATTATGGTTATGGCTGGCAACCGGATGAAATTAACGGCACCGCTACCATAGAACATGGCGGGGGCATTTTTGGATATAGCACTATGGGTGTTTATGTGCCAGATCAAAATGTGTATGTGATTGTATTAACCAATACAAATGGCAGTTCCCCCGGAGCTGTGGCTATAAATATGGCCGCCCTTGCCATAGGAAAACCTTATGCAAAAAAAGCAACAGTTAACCTAACGCCGGCACAATTACAAAAATGGCCGGGCACTTATGAATTTGATGGCGAAGTGTTGCGATTTGTTACTTTGGAAAACGGCCAGCTTTACAGCCAGCGGGAAGGTAGCAGCAAAATGAAATTGATACCTACCGGGGCATCATCCTTTACATTTGAGGGAGCCACTACACAATACGAATTTTCGGAAGAAAACGGCAAAAAAGTAGTTTTAATGAAACAACGTATTCAAAAATTTAAGGGAGTGGAAAGCGATAAAAAACCCGCTGCCGAAAAAGCATCTGTAACGATGGAAACCGCTACCCTGCCACAATACACTGGCAGTTATGAGTTGCAGCCAGGTTTTGTTATAGAAGTAACTGCTTCAGGAAACCAGTTGTTTGCACAGGCAACCGGCCAACCAAAATTTGAATTATTTGTCGAAAAACCAGATACTTTCTTTTTAAAAGTAGTAAAGGCCAGTATTGATTTTAACAGAGATGCCAATGGTAAGATTACCAGTCTCACGCTTCACCAGGGTGGCCAGGATATGCAGGGTAAAAAAATTAAATAATCTAAAAAAGTAAACAGTTTTTCTTTTCAGTTTCGCCTGCCATTTAATATTCATCAAAAAAATAAATGGCAAAGATCCTGCAGGTGCAGTACTTTTTTATCAAACAGCAACAGGAATTTAATTTATCCCATTGGGGTATTTCATAACGGTAAATTACTCATGGCATGAAAAAATAAAGCCGGGCCCTTTTACAGAGCCCGGCTTTATTTTAAAAGATGAATGTATAAAAATTGAATCCTGTTTTGCCAGGTTATTTTACAGCTTTACCAGCTTAACAATCGTATACGCTCCATTGGTATTTGTAACTTTTAAATGATACAATCCGGCTGGAAGGTTTGGTACATCCAGCCTGGTACCAGATTCATTCGTAAGTATTTTACTGAGTAAAATTCGTCCGGTTATATCTATCAATTCTACTCTTTTCACTTTACTAAGATTGCTGATATTGATACCGGTGCTGAAAGGATTGGGCCCCACTA
>JBBRFX010000250.1:0-2773 GCA_038241275.1 Chitinophagales bacterium | reverse complement strand
GAGTTTCCTAAAACACTGGAAGTAAATTTTTACAACGATTCGGCAAAGGTAGAAAGTACCATGACAGCCCTTTATGGCCGCTACAAAGAAAGCCAGAATATTGTTTATTTAAAAGACAGTGTAAAAATCATCAACATCAAGGGAGAAACACTGAATACGGATGAATTGTATTGGGACAGGAGCCGAACAGGCTTTGAATTTTATACCGATAAACCGGTACGTATAAGAACCCTCACTCACATTATAGATGGCGTGGGTATGGAAGCCAGCCAGGATTTTAAGCAACGTGTTATTAGAAAAGTAACGGGCATGATTAAAATTCCTTCTTCTCAATTCCCCATGTAATAGTTCCTTATTTTCATTATGATTGCTGTGTTTGTTTAGTACCTTCGGAAACTAAAATAAAAATATGGAATATAGAAAATTAGGAAGGTCTGGCCTGCAGGTGAGTGCCCTGTCATTTGGCAGTTGGGTAAGTTTTAGCAAACAGATTAATGATAAGTCAGCAGAAGAACTCATGGGCATTGCTTATGATAATGGCATCAATTTTTTTGACAATGCAGAAGTGTATGCCTTGGGCGAAAGCGAAAAAATGATGGGCCGTGTATTAAAGAAGAAAAAATGGGATCGTACATCTTATATCGTTTCTTCCAAAGCTTTTTGGGGTTGGCGAGGCAAAGACAATAAACCCAATCAAACCGGCTGCAGCCGCAAGCATTTAATAGAAGCCTGCAACGAAGCTCTGCAAAGGTTACAGGTAGATTACCTGGATCTTTATTTTTGCCATCGCCCCGATAAAAATACGCCTATAGAAGAAACGGTGTGGGCCATGAATCATCTCATACAACAGGGGAAAATTTTATACTGGGGCACCAGTGAGTGGAGTGGAGTAGAAATTATGGAGGCCCATAGGGTAGCTCAACATTATCGTTTGATTGGCCCCACTATGGAGCAGCCACAATACAATATGTTTGAAAGAGAAAAGATGGATAAAGAATTCCTGGATGTTTTTAAAAACGTTGGTATGGGCACCACCACCTGGAGCCCGCTGGCATCTGGCCTGCTGAGTGGTAAGTATAATGATGGAATTCCCAAAGGAAGCCGTTTTGCACTGGAAGGATTTGACTGGCTAAAAGATCGCTGGGTATCGGATGATAAAATAAAAAAAGTAAAAAAACTAAGCGACCTGGCAGCTAAATTGGAAGTGACTACTGCAGCATTAAGTATTGCCTGGGTCTTAAAAAACCCAAATGTGAGCACGGTAATTTTAGGTGCTACCAAAAAACAACAGTTGATAGATAATTTAAAATCGCTGGATGCTTTGCCTAAATTAACTGCCGAAGTGATGGATAAAATAGAAACGATTATAAAAACAAAACCAACCTTACCCGAATTTTAAGGGTTCGGTTCAATACTGCCAAAGGAATGCTTTTAGAAATATAAAAAATGTGATTTAATTTCTTTGAGCAGGTAGCTGTTTATAAATTTTGAATATTTATTAGTTGTGTTGAATTGAAAACACAACTGGCTCCTTAGGAGCCACAGCTTTGTAGCTTAAAATACAAATTTTTTTTCCTGCTCCTTAGGAGCAGTACATAACATTGCAAAAAAAGGATATAAAAATCTTTTTATGATTAAAATTTACGGCATTCCCAACTGTGATACAGTAAAAAAATCAATTGCCTGGCTCAATAAACATAAGGTGCCTTTTGATTTTCACGATTATAAAAAAGAAGGCATCACGGCATCTAAGTTAAAAGAATGGTGTAAATTAAAAAGCTGGGAAATTATTTTTAATAAACGAAGCAGCACATGGAAAGAAGTGATGGCAGCACATAAAGGTGTGGTAAACAACAAGGCAGAAGCCATTCAGATAATGCATCATCATACAAGCATTATTAAAAGGCCGGTGATAGAAGTTAATGGTGAATTAATAGTAGGTTTTCACGAAAATGAGTACATTCAAAAAATAATTAATCAATCTTAAAAATTAGTAAAATGAAAAGAAATGCAACCGCCATCTGGAATGGTACCGGTAAAGAAGGTACAGGATACTTAACCACACAAAGTACCACATTGGATAAAACACAATACTCTTATTTAAGCCGTTTTGAAAGTGGTGTAGGCACCAATCCTGAAGATTTGGTAGCCGCTGCTCATGCCGGTTGTTTTAGTATGAAACTTAGTTTTATTTTAAATGCAGCAGGTTTTACCCCTGATGAAATTAATACCAAATGCGAAATTACTTTGGATGCTGCTGCAGGCAGTATTACTGAATCTCATCTTATTGTATCTGCAAAAATACCCGGCATTAACAAAGAACAATTTGATGCTGCAGTGGCAGATGCAAAAACCAATTGCCCTATCTCAAAATTGTTGAATACTAATATTACACATGAAGCGGTATTGGAAGGATAATTTGAATTTAAAAATTTTAAATGGTCATTGGTCATTTTGTCAATGATCATTGTGTAAAAACAATCGGAGCTACTATTGACTTAATGACCAATTGACTAATGACAACTTTAAGACTATGTTTAAAAACAAAACAGTATTAATTACCGGCGCAAGCCGAGGCATAGGAAAAGCAATCGGTTTAAAGCTGGCTGCACAAGGGGCCAATATTGTAATTGCTTCCAAGAGTATAGAAGAAAATCCAAAACTGGGGGGCACTATTTTTACTGCCGCTGCAGAAATGGAAGCCGCCGGAGGTAAAGCGCTTGCTGTGCAATGTGATATACGTTTTGAAGATCAGATACAAAATGTGGTAGAG
>JBBRFX010000249.1:0-2948 GCA_038241275.1 Chitinophagales bacterium | reverse complement strand
ATAATTACTACTTGACTAAAAACTGCACCGAACGTTTCTTTATCCCCTTATAACACAACTTCTTCAACGCACTAAGATCCGTCCGTTTTTGACCCATTATTGTCCGATTGATAATTTATATGCAAGCTATCTTTACATTAATCTTTTAAATTTAGATCAATGAAAAAATTTGCTTTTATCATTCCCCCTTCCGTTGAAATATTAGACCTTGCAGGTCCGCTCCAGGTATTTACCGAGGCCAAATTTTACGGCTATGAATTATCACTTGAGTATTACTCCTACCAGGATGAAATTATAAGCACTTCCGGCCTTCCGTTCTTCAATATTAAAAATTATAAGGAGGCTGAGCTTGGCGAAGGAGACTTTATTTTTATGCCGGGTATGGATGATAAATATGTTCGCAGCATACCTTTTAAAGCCGAGCGGCAATTTTTTAACTGGCTGAAAGAATGTGCAGATAAAAAAGTTTTTGTTTGTTCCATTTGTAACGGGGCATTTGCATTAGGCCATGCAGGATTATTAAAAGATACCGAGTGCACAACGCATTGGAGAAGGGTAGAAGAGATGCAGGCAGAATTTCCAACTGCAAAAGTAATTTCTGACATTCTCTATAAAAAGAGTAATAATGTTTATACAAGTGCAGGGATCAGTGCGGGGATTGATTTGTCCCTTGCTATCCTGGAAGAATTAAAAGGAGCATTGTTTACACATAAAGTTGCAAGAGGGCTTGTTGTGTATCACCGGCGAAGTCACAATCATACACAAAACAGCATATACCTCGATTACCGAAATCACATTAATCCGGCAATTCATGTAGTACAGGATCATCTTATTGATCATTTGTCTGATGATAATTCTATAGAGGACTTGGCCGAATTGGTTGCCATGAGCCCAAGGAATTTAAGCAGGGTTTTTAAAGATAAAACAGGTACTACCATACTTGAATACCTGACTATGTTGCGATTGGAATTTGCAAAAACAATGTTGAATAACCCGGAGTACACAATAGAATACATTGCCACCAAATGTGGCTTTAAAACAGCGAGACAATTACAAAGAATTTTAAAAACAAATAAAATAAATGACCATTAGAACAATCATGAAAGTATCTATAATAATAACAGTAATTGCTGTTCTGCTTTTTAATGCATGCAGTCCATTAAGAGAGTTTGGAAAGAGCCCGGTTTACCAGGGCACTAATAACTTTAGTTATAAACTACCTGCTTACGATAGCTCAAAGAAAACCGTAGTTATTATTGCAAACAATGACGGAACTGAGCTATTCGACATGCTAGCTCCTTACTACCTTTTTAATGCTACAGGTAAAGCCAACGTATATATAGTGGCAAAGAATAAACAACCGGTAGTTGTGAAAAAAGGATTTTTCCTGTTGCCGCAATTTACATTTAATGAAATTGATTCATTGAGCATAAAACCAGATGCTATTGTTATCCCTTTCTTATCAGCAGCAGACTCAGCACAGCAGGATCCTGTTATCATTAGCTGGATACGAAAGCATTATTCCACCCATGTAAGTATGCTTGCTGTTTGTGATGGCGCTGCAACAGCAGCAGCAACAGGCATTTTCGATGGCAAACCTATTACAGCACATGCTTCCGATTATGCAGGTATTAAGGCTCAGTTTAATAAACCACTTTGGGTTCAGCATGTAAGTGTAGTTAATGAAAGCAACCTGTATAGTACTGCAGGCGTTTCCAATGCTACTGAAGGCAGCCTTATGGTTATAAACAAATTATTTGGTGAGGAAATAATGAAAAAGGTTAGTGAGGGTGTTTACTATCCCTACCCATCTCCCAAAACAGCACACCAGAGCAATGCCTTTACTTTTGGCGATAAAGTATCTGTTGGGAAAAAGATTATTTTAAAAAGAAATAAAAAGCTGGGTGTTTTGCTGCAGGAAGGTATTAATGAATTTGAACTGGCTGCAATAATGGATACCTATAACCGCACATTTCCTAAATCAATTGAAAGTTTTTCTATAAATGGCCAGGCTGTAAAAAGCAAATATGGTTTAACCATCATTCCTACCGGCAATATCGGCAGGGTTGATTTAGATGAGCTTCATGTCATAAACCCTGCATCATTTTCAAAATCTGATGAATTGCTTTTTAAATCTGCTAAAATAATAAGCTATAACAGCCTTCAAAAGCAATATATGATTGACCAATGTTTGCAACGAATTAAAAAGGAGTATGGTAATTCATTTGTAAAAGTTGTAAAACTGATGCTGGATTACAATTAACCAGATCCAGATTTTGACCATTGTAGAAAAGGTTGTAGACCGGCTCTACCTAAAAATTCTTTCCTTCCAAATAAAAACAGCAGCCAGTAAAAGCTGTGGTTCGGGCGGAAGAATAAAAAGCAACTGACGCCGGGCCAGAAGTAATTTTTCAAAAAAGTCCTATTTAAGTGCATTCATGTCCTACCACCGAGGCAGCTACCCGAACTAATTTTGTTGTATTAAAATTCACAATTTAAAACAACAGAAAAATGAAAATGATCATCGTAGGTGCAACTGGCACTATGGGCAAGCACCTTACCAGTGCATTTGAAAAAGAACACGAAATTGTAAGAGTAGCTGAAACAGATGGAGACATTCAGGCAGATATTACTTCAACAGAGTCTATCGAAAATATGTTTAAACAGGTTGGGCCTTTTGACGCATTGATTTCTACCGCTGGTCCAACTCATGTAGGCCCCTGGAAAAATCTTACTGATAAAGAATTTAGAAAAGGCGTTGAAGGCAAAATGATGGGGCAAATTAATTTAGTGCTCATCGGGCAGCATTACATCAATCCAAAAGGTTCATTTACTTTAATCACCGGTGCATTAACGCATGATCCACAAAAAAACTTTGCCAATGCATCGGCAGCCAATGGAGCTGTGGAAGGTTTTGTAAGGGCAGCAGCCATTGAACTGGAAAACGG
>JBBRFX010000248.1:0-2958 GCA_038241275.1 Chitinophagales bacterium | reverse complement strand
TTTTATTATGTTCATAAAATGGAAGATGTCTAAAACAATACAGTGGATTATAAAATTATTTTTAATCTACCTGTTTATTTTTACTGCTTTCAGGGTAGCTACGGTTATTTTTTTTAAACCCGCCGACATTAAACTGCTTGATTTATTTCCTTCTTTCTGGCTTGGTTTAAAATATGATCTGCGGTGGATTGCATTTATACTTTTTCCTATAACTTTTTTTTCTATTTTTAAAAGACTATCCCCATTTAACAGCGAAAAAGCAAAACGTTTCTGGACGATTTACCTGGGCATTCTTACCCTGCTGGTATTGTTTTTTTATGGTGCAGATTTTGGCCAGTTTGCTTACATCAATGCAAGGCTTAATGCCGATGCCCTGCTTTTTGCAGAAGACCCCCGGGAATCTTTGCAGATGGTATGGCAGAGTTATCCAATTATCTGGATATTGATAGGCCTGGCCGGCGGGGTAATGATGATGGTATGGATGTTTCGCCGCACTCATGTGGGAGTAGAAGATAAAAATATAAATATTCATAAATTTTCTTACAGGCGCAGGTGGCATCTGGTAACCCTCATTTTGTTAACCTGGTTTATGTACGGATTCCTAACCTATAAACCGCTTAATTTTTTCAGGGCTTTTGGTTTTAATGATGCTTTTAAAAGTAACCTTGCTTTAAACCCGTTACAGAATTTTTTTACTACACTTAGGTTTAGAGATCCTGATTACAATACAAAGGCAAAAGAGTATTATCCCACCATGGAAACATTCTTGAATCTAAAGGGTAATATTGTGAAAAAAAATGGCTACCTGAGGATAAAACAATCCGGTAGTAAAGCACTGGAAAGTCAGCCCAATATTGTGCTGGTGATCTGCGAAAGTTTTAGCATGTATAAAAGTACGATGAGTGGAAACCCTCTTAACAGTACGCCGTATTTTAATGAACTAACGCAAAATGGAATTTTTTTTGAAAGATGTTTTTCTCCCACATTTGGAACAGCCAGGGGTGTATTTGCCACCCTCACCGGCATACCGGATGTGCAGCTAAGCAAATTTGCTACCCGAAATGCAGCTACCGTAAACCAACGTAGCATTATCAATGATTTTGATGGGTATGAAAAATTTTATTTTATAGGTGGGCGCAGCCAGTTTAATAATTTTTCGGGGCTTATCAATAATATAAAAGGCGTGCAGATTTATGAAGAAGGAAAATATAAATCTCCTAAAATAAATGTGTGGGGCATTAGTGATAAAAATTTATTTCTGGAAGCAAATGCAGTAATGGCCAAACAGCAAAAGCCTTTTTTTAGTATTATACAAACTGCCGATAATCACCGGCCCCATAATATCCCGGAAGAAGATACAGATTTTATTCAAAAAGAAATAAACGAAGACACACTCAGGAAATACGGCTTTGAATCTATTAAGGAATACAATGCATTTGCCTATACAGATTATTGTTTCAAAAAATTTATGGCTGCAGCTTCCGAAGAAAGTTATTTTGAAAATACCATTTTTGTTTTCGTAGGTGATCATGGTGTAGAAGGAAATGCTACTGCCATTTATCCAAAAGCATGGACAGAACAACGGCTGACAGAAGAACATGTTCCGCTATTGTTTTATGCTCCTGCTTTGCTTACTCCACAAAAAAGAAGCGAAGTGGTATCTCAGATAGATGTATTGCCCACCATTGCTGGAATGCTGCTGCAGCCCTACAGCAACAGTACGCTTGGAAGAAACCTGTTGGATACCACCAAAAAAGAAAATGCAGCATTTATTATTTATCATGCTCCCGGCTGGATAGGGGTGGTAAGCGATGATTATTTTTACCGCAAAAATATAAGGATGAAAAAAGAAGAACTGCTGCCGGTAAAATTTAACCTGCCTGCTTTATCGGCATCCCAGGAAGATTCTGTAAAAAAGAAATTATCAAACCTTACTTCGGCTATTTATGAAACAGCCCGGTGGATGCTGGTGAATAACAGGAGCAAGTGAGGGGGAAGTCAAAGGTCAGAAGTGAAAAGTCAAAAGTGAAAAGTCAAAAGTGAAGTGTCAGAAGTGAAAAGTCAGAAGTGAAAAGTCAAAAGGATATTTGTCAGATGTGAGCATCATCAAATCATAAATCACACATCACACATCATAAATCCTACATCCTGGTTTGCCCCTGCTTTATCTTTTTCGCAATCATGATTAGGCGGGGAGATTTTTTTACATCATAACGGGCAAAATTATAGTCGCCAAAAACTTCCTGTATCTGTAATCCCTGGTATGCAAACATTTCAATAAAATCGCCGAGGTTAAATTTGGCTACTTTTTCTGTATAAATAAATGGTTCCTTTTGTGATTCATCTTCTATAATGATTTTTTTATAAAAATGAAATTCATCATACCATTTGGTGATGATGAAATTAATACCATCTATTTCTTTTTCGGATTGGTGAATGGTATGGTCTTCAGAAAAATGCACATTCAGATAATCCATTACAAATGTGCCGTTGTTTTTGAGTGATTGCGCAATGGTGCGAATGGCATTATCATGTTCCCGCTGCGTGCGGAAATATCCAAAGCTGGTAAAAAAATTAAAGGCGTAATCAAAATAATTTATCCAGAATGGAAGACGCATATCGTGCTGGTAAAAATGAAGATTTTCTCCCTCCTCCAGCAATGCTTCTTCAATACTGTCTTCGCTAAGGTCTATCCCAGTAGCATCAAACCCTTTGCTGGCAAGCTGCATAGAATGCCTCCCTTTGCCACAGGCCACATCCAGCATCCTTGCATTTGCAGGTGGCTTCAGGTAGTCTATTAGCTTATTGATAAACGATTCGGCTTCAGTTTTATCTCTGTTAAAATACAGTTGATGATAATAAGAAGAGTTAAACCAATCTTTGAACCAGGGTTGTTGCATGGCGCAAAGGTAAATGACAAGGGGCAAATTTTCATTGTTCGTTTCTCGTTTCTCGTTG
>JBBRFX010000247.1:0-3222 GCA_038241275.1 Chitinophagales bacterium | reverse complement strand
GCCGGATAAACCCCTGGGTGGCGGCCCAGGCGGATTAACTTTTGATAGCGCAGAAATGAAAAAAATGATTGCAGCCGGGCAAAAAGTAAGCAATGATTTTATTGCGTCTTTAGATCCCGGTGATATCACCTGGGCATAGTTATTTTAGTAATCATTCCTTTTTTGGGATGATGCTTTTTGCTGGTTTTTGATTAAATAGCGGCACTTGATTAATTGCCGCTATTTAATGGTCAGGTTGCAAAAGTCAAAAGTCAAAAGTAAAAAGTAAAAAGTCATGAGTCACAAATCACAAATCACAAATCCTACATCAAAAATCAAAAATTCTACATCAAAAATCCTATATCCTATATCCTCCATCACTCTATCTCCATCCGCTTCTGGTCTTTTTTCTTGAGGATAGAAAGTGGAAGACTGGATATGATTTCTTCTTTCAATATTCCTATCAATTTTCTTTTTACAAAACTTTTTAAGGTTACAATGCTTAACTCCATGGCAGGTGCAGGGCTTTTAAAATAACGCAGCATTTGTTTTTTGGATGCGCTCATATCCAGTGTGGCCAGTTCGGGGAGCAGGGTGATACCCTGGCTCTTTTCTACAAATCGTTTTAAAGTTTCAATACTGCCGGTTTCGTATTCAAAATGTTTTTCGTAGGCGGATGATTTTTGCAGTTCGCAAAAGTTCATCACCTGGTTTCTAAGACAATGGCCTTCTTCCAGCAGCCATAGTTTGTTAATGTCTATATCTCCCGGTAAAAGATATTTTTTACTGAAGAGTTTTTCTTTTTTAGAAACATAAGCCACAAACTCTTCATAAAACATTACTTCTTCCTCCAGGCCGTTTTCATTTAGGGGAGTAGCCATAATGCCGGCATCCAGTGTTCCGTTTTTTAAACGCTTAATTATTTTTTCGGTAGTCAGTTCGCTGATCGAAAGTTTTACATCAGGATATTTTTTTATAAAACCATGCAGGAACAGGGGCAAAAGGTAGGGGGCCAGTGTGGGGATTATACCTATCCTGATATATCCGTCCACTACTTTTTTTTCATGCTGAATCAATTCATTAATGGCACCAGCTTCTGCCAGTATTTTTTTAGCCTGTTCTATTACAAGGGCCCCCAGTTCTGTTGGGGTAACCGGATAGCTATTGCGTGAAAAAATAATCACCTTTAATTCGGCTTCCAGTTTCTGTATTTGCATGCTCAATGAAGGCTGGGTAACATAACAATGTGTTGCTGCTTTTCCAAAATGACGGTAGTTGTCTACAGCTACAATATATTCAAGTTGTTGTAAGGTCATGATATAGTTTAAAACTATGATACTATCAATAATATCATTTAAAAGTATAAAATTAACTGTTTAGTTCTAAGCATAATTAAACTAATAAATGAAGGATCACAGAAAAAAATTGATTGCAGATTATTCCCCTCCCAATTGTTTTATAAAATAGTAGCAGATAAAACCAGCTATAATCTATCAAGTAAAAAAAAATAAAACACATAATGACTAAATAATTGATTAGTCTATAAAAAACCAAAAAGCTTTGAAGTTGAGTAAGAGCTCTTTTTATTAAAGGAAAAGGAATAGAAAGGCAGGATAAAAAAAATTATTGACAAGAGCTTTCTGCACATTTATTTTATTTTGGGTAAATTGAAACCGATTATGGAGAAAACTAACAAAGTACCGGTATCAGAAATAAAATTTTTGGAAGGCCCACAAAGCAGGTGGAAAGAATTTAAGTTTACAGTAAAAGTATTGTTTGATTTTATCACAGGTTTTCGTGCCCTTCATTATGTTGGGCCCTGTGTCACTATTTTTGGCTCTGCACGATTTAAAGAAGATCATCCTTATTATAAACAAACACAGGCCATAGCAGGTGAGATTGCCAAATTAGGGTTTACTATTATGACCGGTGGGGGCCCGGGCATTATGGAAGCTGCTAATAGAGGGGCAAAGGATGTAGGCGGCCGCAGTGTAGGCTGCAATATTGTATTGCCGCATGAACAGCATCACAATCCTTACCTTGATAAGTGGGTGAATATTAAATTCTTTTTTGTAAGAAAAACGTTATTGATAAAATATTCTTATGCATTTATTGTAATGCCCGGAGGTTTTGGCACACTGGATGAATATTTTGAAGCCCTAACCCTTATTCAAACAAAAATGATATTTGAGTTTCCCATTATCATCTTTAACAGGGAATATCATAAGGATATGATTGAGCACATCGAAAAGATGAAGCAACATGGAACCATTTCTCCCGAAGACCTTGATCTATGCCTGTTCACAGATTCTGTGGAAGATGCTGTAAAACATCTGCAGGAACACAGCATCAATAAATTTGGTTTAAAGGCCGAGCAAAAAAGAAGAAGGACAAAATGGTTATTTGAAAGATAAAGATATGCGCTCAGTACTACAAGAAAATAACAGCCACTTATCCTGCTATTGCAAAAACGTTTAATCCTTAGTTACACTTGGTGAAGAACCTTAATGAGACTATAAATAGCAATGCTTCATTCTATGATTTAAATAAAGTAAAACATTTTGTTCTTATACATTTTAATGATTTGTAGTGCGGCATTTTATTTAGCCTGATGGTCATTCACAAATCGGGGTTTTGCCCGGCAGCCGTTGGATGTTGAAGTTGAGTTTGGCAAAAACACCGCTGAAACGGTATGAATTTTTATTTATAAATTAAGCAATATTTCCAGCCTGATGAATTTCAAATACCAGTTCTTCGCAAAGCCTAAACATTACCTGCAAGTGTATAATCCTTAAATGTATTCATTCAATAATCAGGTGGCATATAACCATGAATTTTAAATGGCTTACAAATTATAATCATGGCATTTAATGACCCACGTCATCGTTTAAAAACATGTGCCAAGCTAGCTTCGAAATAGAAATGAAGACCAGTATACTCATACCTGGATCATGATGTTGAATGTTCTTGCTTTGGTAGGTTTATCCTTTCTTCTTACATTATTATTTGTTTCATAATTTAAAGAAATTGCAGATGAAAAAGATGATCACCCTATTGCTGATTGCTTTTCCCTGTTTTCTATTTTCCCAGATGGTGGTTGTACTTAATCATAATGGAAACAGCAGCCTCTTTAGTACCGCACAACCCTTTGTAGATGCTTATGATGCTTCCGTAGATGGCGATACTATTTACCTGCCGGGCGGACCTTTTCAACCACCGGCTGGTATTGATAAAAGGCTCACT
>JBBRFX010000246.1:0-3260 GCA_038241275.1 Chitinophagales bacterium | reverse complement strand
TAAGTCAAAAGCCCGCGCCGTTAGGCACGAGCATTTTGCTCATTGAATCTGTTTGTGGTTCGCTATTAGAAATTTCCTAGGTTTCTTGGGTGCGCGAACAATAGCAGAATGCTATTTAATTAATATGTTGAAAATTAGTTTTGTTGTTTTATTTATTATTATTTGTTTGTTTTGTATTCACTTGTTGGTTCACTAGCTATTTGATTTTGACATTTTGCCAAATCATATAAATATTCTGGTGCTAAATCTGCACCGTTTTCCCATTCGATGGTATTGAATTTAATTGAAAATTGTTTGAAATTATTTTTGTCTTTTAAGGCTTGAAAAATAGTACCGTTTAGTTCATTTTCAAGGTCAACTACATAAGTTTCCTTATTATTAAAATCAAGTTCTATTTTATAGTCGGCAATGTATTTAGCCTTGCTTACTTCTAAAAACATATCGGTTTATTTTAAAGGTTCAATTTTATTTAGCACATCTCCATTTTGAGCCAATACCCAATCTGTAAGTAACTCAGCGCGATGGATTTCAAGCCAATCAAAAGTCATTTTCAATGCTCTTTGTGGCATTTCTCCTTTTACAATTCCATCTTGAATTGTTACAATCGCTTTAAAATCTCCATACCAAACATGAAAATGAGGTGGATTATGGTCTTTAAAGTTCATCAGTATAATTAATCCATAAAATCTTGAAATTTCAGGCATATAATTTCCAGTGTTTTTTCATTAATATTTCATACTCAACAATATCTTCACTCACTATTTCAGCCAAGCCTATTTCAATTTCTAGTTTTTGTTCATCTGACATTGTTTCCCAGAAATCCTGCTGTTTTGCATTCACAAAAACATTCTTTACAGACTCCAATATCATAGGATTGTCTGTTTCAAGTATCATTTTTGCCAAACTGATTTTTTGTGTCTGAATGTTCATAGTTGTATTATTTAATGACTCAATTTTTAGCGAACAATAGCTAGCATGCTATTTAATTAATAGGTGGAAAAATTAGTTTACTCTCGGTTATATTTCTATATTTTACGAAATCTCAATTCCATGTGTTTTAATCATACTTATCAGCGGAGATGAGTTATCGTCATTAAATTTTTTCTTTCCTATCAAAAAAGGTTCAATTTTGGTATTTACCTTTCGGGTGAGCTTCCAAATTTTCCCAGATGCTTCATCATCATTTTCGTCATAGTTGTCAGATACTATCATTACATCTATGTCACTAGTGTTAGAAGCAGTATTTGTGGAATAACTCCCAAACAAATAGGCTTTATATACTGAGATTCCCTCAGTATTTAATAACAAAACGTATTTTTTTAATAATTCTATAACTTCTGTTGTAGCCATGATAGTAGGTTTTCTGTTTTTGTAAGATACTCCTTTACTTTAATAAGTGCTGGTATATTCGGGTTATAATCAGGATATCTCCCTTGAAGTTGATATTTCATTAAAATTCCAAGAAAAATTTCATCATCATCCTGAAAGTCTAATTTTGTAAGTTCCGTCAGGTATATCAAATTATGTGAACGTGGAGCAGTATTTTCTGTTTGTTACACAACCAGTGCTTATATTGTTTTTTCAATTACCAAGTGGCAAAAGAATAAACCGTGTAACAATCTTTTGCTTTCAATCAATATCTTAGCAGTTTCCAAATCATCTAAAGCACCAAGTTGCCAGTATTCAATTTGTTTGTCAATATTTATCATGTGGTTTCCTGTTTGAGTTTATGTAACATTTTCCAAATGCGAACAATAACCGCATACTATTTGATTAATGCAGTCGATTTAGATGAAGAGAACGTTTTGTTTGCGACAAAACAACGATAGCATTCCCTTCTATGCTGTACCAATTACTTGACAAAGATACAATAAGAAACGAAATACTAGCGCATTTATCGGAAGCTAAAAGAGGTTTTCAGACCAATAGTTGTCTGATTGAAGTGGTAAAACAGTATTTTATATAAGCTGAAAAGAATTATTCGGCTAGATTTTGCTTTTTCGGCTGTTTAGCTAATTAAAGAAGACGTGCGGAGGTAAACGGGATCGGGATAATAAATAAACAGACATGAACCATTTTCAATAGTTGCAACAACTGGTCGAATGAGATCGGGCGGTAGTGAAGGGCAACCATAACTTCTTCCGAGCCTGCCGTTCTTCTTGATAAAATCTTCGGTTGCATAGTTGGCGCCATGCATGATAATCTCACGACTTATTGCATTGTCGTTGAAACCTTTCTCAATACCTTCAATGATAAGGGAAAAACCTACTTTAGAACCCATTATATGATTTCTTGTTACATAAAAACCAAGACTACTTTTCAGTGTGCCATTTGTGTTTGAGAAATGCTTAGCATATTCATCACCTGTGTTTCTACCATGGGCAACAAGAGTATTGAACAAAAGCTTTTGATTAAAGCAATCTATCACATATAGTCGCTTATTTTTACTTGTCTGTGAGAAATCAACGATAGTTAAAATATGAGGATTCTTTAGTCGGCCAACAGCTTCAAGCTTATTGTGTCCTGTTAAAGCAAGTTGAAATACTTCTTTTGACAAACCGTATTGCGACAAATTCAAAATGGAATAGATATCGGTTTTCAATTCAATACTAGGAAACTGGATTTCCGTAACAGCCCAGTTCTGTATTGGAAGCATAAATAAAATGAGATAGAAAACGTATTTCTTCATATACAAAGTTAGTGTTTTAATCAAATACTAAACGCATTTTTGATGTAAGTAATTGTCAAAAGCTCTAATTTAATCAAATCTGGGTCAGGTAGTTCCTATAAACGCCTATTATCAGTGGCGTTTGAGATAAAGTTAAACTTTATCAGTAAACCTGAATATATGAACTTTCTGGGGCAAAAAACTAGTATTTATTATCTTTTCTCAATTTATATCGAATTAAAATTGTAATTTTGTATTGATAATGAAATCTTTACACTTATGTATTATACCAATTGTACATTTAAAACAGTCCAATCTGTTTTAAATGTTTACTGTTGTTAATGCCGATTGCAAATTCCGCATGCGGAAGGCTTTCAAACAAATAGTACAATTAGACGAACTTGCCTGCGTCAGGCAGGGTCGACATTGGACTATATTGTTTGTGCAATCGGTATTACTTCAATCATAGCTATCAAATGCTAAATCAGTTTCCAACTTCTAAATCATTTAAATGCTGAATCGACTCGCTTTTGTTTCCATATTATTTCTTTTTACACATTGTTTGCAAGCTCAAATCATTGTGAAACAGCTA
>JBBRFX010000245.1:0-3297 GCA_038241275.1 Chitinophagales bacterium | reverse complement strand
TCAATAGTTTATTACTCCCCAACAACAAAACGAAATACATCAATACAAATACAATCAAAATAGTAAATACAGGAAGATGGTATATGGAGGCCCATGCTTCTTTGGGATTAGACAAATATTTTAAAACTGTGTCATCTAACCGTGTACCCCAGGCTTTATACAAACCAATATCTGCAAATAACAGCGGCAGGAGGAGCAATAAAATTATACCGGTATAAATTTTATAAATAGTTGCATGCCTTAATACTTTGATAAAAACAGATCCCATTACCAATAATGCTACAGGCAAAACAAGGTATGCAGCCATTGACATATCCATGCGTACACCATATAAAAGTGCAGCAAATGAAGTTTGTAACCCTGCTGACTTCATTTCTATGAAATTAGCAAACAGGAAAAGCAGCCTGGCTGTTTCAAAAAAAACAATCCAGCAGAGCCAATATTTTATAATAAACCAGAGCCTTGTAAACATTAATAAAATTTATTAAAAATAGTTATACGGTTTATTATCATAAAAAAAACCTCATCCTTAGCAGATGAGGTTCCAATTATATGATTCAAAAATTTTATAATACTTTAATACCTGTAGCCTGAAATACGATCTCTTTTTTAGGCTCAGTAATTTCTGCAATCTCATTCTTGGTTTTTCCTGCATCTTCTGCAAAATGGCGCAATTGCTCCACAGATGTTTCTTTAAATGTGGCAACACCATCGGCAACAATTGTTTTCCCTTCTAAAGCAACCGGAACTAAAAATGCGTGATCCTTCATTTTTACAAGTATAGAACCATCTTTTGTTGCCATACGCACCCAGCAGCCCTCTGCTTTGCAAACTTCCTTCACAACACCTGTAATTTTTACTTCCTTCGTTTGACCTGTAGTATTAAGATTTTCTGCTAATAAATCGGCACTTACTGCACCTTCTTCAGTTACTTTAGCGCCAAACACAGTTCCTTTATCTGCAGCCACTTTAGGCGGTTGTGCCATTAAAATAAAAGAAAACATTAAAAGCGGTAAAAGAGTTAGTAATTTTTTCATGATTTTCTTTTCAAATTAAGATAATTATATCAATTTTTCTACCTGCATGTAATTTAATTCTACCGGTGTTGCACGACCAAAAATCTTTACCTGTACTTTCAATTTCTTCTTTTCATCACTCACTTCTTCTATCACACCGTTAAAGTCATTAAATGGCCCATCAATGATTTTAATAGTTTCTCCAATAATAAATGGTTCACTCATTGTTACACCACCCACATCAGACATTTCATCCACCTTACCCAGCATTTTATTTACTTCTGCTTTGCGCAATGAAATGATATTTCCTTTCGATCCTTTGCCGTCAGTTAAAAAGTGCATTACATTACTGATGTTGCTTACATGCTGAATGATATCATCCGTCAATTTTCCATCTTCTACCTCCATCATGATATAACCCGGGTAAAAGTTTCTTTCACGCATTACCTTTTTACCATTCAAAACTTTGTACACTTTTTCTACCGGTAAGAAGATCTGCTTTATAATTTTATCCCAGCCATTGCGAATAATATCTTTATCGAGATATTCTTTAATCTTACGCTCTTTGCCACTCACTACCCTGAGCACATACCACCTGCCGTCTTTTTCAGATTTAACCGCATCTGTTGTTATTTCTTCAGTCATAATTAGGCAAATAAAGAATAAATAAATTTCATTGAACCATTAGCAACAAAATCCATCAGTGCTACTATAGCAGTGATAAAGATAGTGGCTCCCAGTACAATCATAGTAGATTGCTGAAGTTGAGCCCATTTAGGCCAACTTACTTTCTCCGTTAATTCCTTATAAGAATCTCTTATAAAAGCAGCGAATTTGTTCATAATTTTTTAGATGTTTAAAAGGTTTCTGAGGTTCCAAAGGTTTAAGAGGTTAAAAACCTTTTTACATTTGAAACTTTTGAAACCTGTGTAACTTTTATCTGCACGGGCACTAGGATTCGAACCCAGATCAAGGGTGTTGGAGACCCGTATGCTAGCCGTTGCACCATGCCCGTGTAAAACTCCTAGATCCCCTGAAGGGGACTTTGAAGCAGTATAAATTTAAAGAACTTTTTAAAGAACAAAGTACCTAAGGTTGAAAACCGAAGGTACTTTGTATTTATTTTAGGCTTCCTTTCTCCCCTTTAGGGGTTGGGGGCCCTTATTTTAAGATTTCAGTAACCTGACCAGCACCTACGGTACGGCCACCTTCACGAATCGCAAATTTCAAACCTTTTTCCATTGCGATTGGTTGAATCAACTTAACAGTTAAGTTGGTGTTATCACCAGGCATAACCATTTCAGTTCCTGCATTCAAAGTTACTTCGCCGGTTACATCCGTAGTACGGAAATAGAACTGAGGACGATATTTGTTAAAGAATGGAGTATGACGTCCGCCTTCTTCTTTGCTCAATACGTAAACCTCACCTTTAAATTCAGTGTGTGGAGTGATAGAACCTGGCTTGCAAAGCACCATACCACGACGGATTTGAGTTTTCTCAATACCACGTAATAAAAGACCTGCATTATCACCTGCTTCACCTTCGTCCAATAATTTTTTGAACATCTCTACACCAGTACAAACTGAAGACAATGGTTTTTCCATCAAACCAACAATTTCAACTGGCTCACCTACTTTAATACGACCTCTTTCAATACGACCGGTAGCAACAGTACCACGACCAGTAATTGAGAATACGTCCTCAACACTCATCAGGAACGGAAGATCTACTAACCTTGGAGGTAATGGAATGTAGCTATCAACAGCATCCATTAATTCGTTGATTTTAGCAATCCATTTTTCGTCACCGGCCAAAGCGCCAGTTGCAGAACCCTGGATGATTGGAGTATTATCACCATCAAAACCGTAAGAAGTTAACAACTCACGAATTTCCATTTCCACTAATTCTAATAGTTCAGGATCGTCTACCAAATCTACTTTGTTCATGAAAACAACGATTTGAGGAACACCAACCTGACGAGCCAACAAGATATGCTCTTTTGTTTGTGGCATAGGACCATCTGTAGCCGCAACTACAAGGATAGCACCATCCATTTGAGCAGCACCAGTGATCATGTTCTTTACATAATCGGCGTGACCCGGACAATCTACGTGTGCGTAGTGACGGGAATCAGTTGCATACTCAACGTGAGCTGTATTAATTGTAATACCCCTTTCTTTTTCTTCAGGAGCACCATCAATATCATCGTAATTTTTTTTCTCCGCTAAACCTCTTTTTGACAAAACATCGGTTATAGCGGCTGTAAGTGTTGTTTTACCA
>JBBRFX010000244.1:0-3506 GCA_038241275.1 Chitinophagales bacterium | reverse complement strand
GGAGGTATATCGGGCATGTACAGTACTAAGGGTAATATGGATTCTGCTATTTACTGGAGCCGTGCAGGACTTTTAAAAGATCCTGCAGATCCTGTGTTATGGACCCAGTTGGGCTATGCTTATTTAAATAAAAAAGACTGGGCCAATGCATTGCAGAGTTTTCATAAAGGCATCTATTATGATAAAAGTTTTGTGTATGCCAATGAAGGTGCATTAAGGGTTCATATGTACGATTATAAAAGTGAAGACAGTGTAAAGTATTATGTAAAAAAATTGATTGATGCAGATTCTACCAACCCTGTTGTGTACCAGAGTATGGGCAATATTTTTACAGAGTTTAATTTACATGATGATGCCATTCGTATGTTTGATATTTCGCTTTCTATTGATAGCCTTAACTCCGACACTTGGAAAGCTGTGGGAGCTACCTTTCAGGCAATGGAAAAAGATACTTTAGCCATCAACGCTTATTCCAAAGCATGGGGCATAGACAGTACGGATTTCAGCACTTATAATCAATTGGGCAATTTGTATTTTAGCCGGGCGCAATATAAAGATGCGCAATACTTATTTGGCAGGGCCATTTATTACAATTCAAAAAATGTGGTGTTGTTATTTAATTATGCCCTATCATCTGCAATGGCAGGAGAAAATGACCAGGCAGAAATTTATTATAAAAAGGCATTGGAAGAAGATGCCAAATATGCATCCGCCTATTATCAACTGGCAGCTTTATATACAACTATGCTAAAGCCCGATGATGCCGTAAAAAATCTTGCCATGGCCATAAAGTTTGGTGATTACACAAAAGATGCCATTGAAAATGAACCTGCCTTTGCATTACTTAAAGAACACAAAGGGTTTAAAACATTGCTGCAAAAAATGAAATAGCCATTACCCTGCAAATAATTTATGATGCCTCTGTCAATGGTATCCTGATTTCATAAATATGAAAATCATCTACTTTTTTTACATAACCTGGTTTTGCATTTAATAGCTGGGTTCTGGCTATGATATTGCTGTAGGATACCTGGTGGTCAAAATTGTTATCGTCTACCAGGCCATTGTGTTTAAAAATGAGGCATAAGTTTTTGCCTTCGTTTAAGGATACTTCAATATTAGTGGCATTGGAATCTTTTGCAATTTTTAATTGCTGTTCAATAATGCGGTATAACATTAATCCGGCTTTTTCTTTTATTTCCGATAATTCTTTATTAGGATAAAATTCCACTGCAATTTCATTTAATAATGAAAAATCTGTACAAAGATTTTCGATCAATACCCTGTAATCAGCATGCTCAAAAGTGGTAGGAGAAATAGCCTTGGACAGAATTTTAAGCTGGTCAATTACATCTGCAAGCCCCACCATACTTTTTTCCAATAATACCTTGTTTAAATCTTTAGCTTTCAGCGCCAGTTCGATATATAATTTAGAAGCCGCCAGCGTTTGTGCAAAATTTTCGTACAGTTCTGTGGCTATGTGAGTGTTGGTCTCTTCCTGGGTATCTATATTTACCCTGGTAATCCTTTTTTCTTTGGCAACTATTTGTTCTGTTTGTTCCAGAATAATATTGTTCTTCAATTTAAGTTCCAGCAAGCGGCTCACCTGGCTGGCAATAATTTTTAGGGCATCTTGCTGGTTGGCGGTTAAGCCATCTTTTGCTTTTTTATCAATCACACACACAGTGCCCAGCGAAAATCCGGTAGAACTTACAATGGGGGCACCTGCATAAAATGCGATTTTTAATCCACCTGTTACTTCAGGATTGTTCATAAACCTGCTATCTTTTGTAGCATCATTTATAATGGTAACTTTTTCATCTAAAATAGCATGTGCGCAAAAAGAAATATCCCGGGCTGTTTCTTTTACAGGTATATTTATCCTGGCTTTAAACCATTGCCTGTCTGTATCCACAAAAGTAATACCCGCAGTTTCGCAATGGCAAATATGAGAGGCCAGTTTTATGAGGTCGTTAAATTCATTTTCTTCTTCGGTATCAAGAATATTATAGGAAAGCAGATCCTTAATTCTTGCATCTTCATCAGCAGGAAATAATGCTTTAGTCATTTTATTATTTTATGATTTCAGGTGTGTATTCAATTTTTTTCAAGGTAATTGATACGGTAATATTTAACCTGTTAAAAAAATAAAAATCAACCTGGTTTTGCCAATTAACTCACAATATTTTATCAACTGGCTTTACTGCCTGCAAGGAAGTAGCGAACGACTACAAGCAACTTTAATTATGTATCAAAGTGAGAGAAAAAATAAAAGGCTTATTTCATTAAACATTCGAAAGGCTACTATCTCCCGCTCCTTTTTTGATTGTATTATCTAAATAAAAAAACTGCATCCATTTTTGGGATGCAGTTTGGTATAAAATTTTTAAAATATTATTTTTTTCTTGCTAATACTTTTTCTACAGCAGCTACAATATGATTGCTATCCAAACCATATTTCACCAACAGTTCAGTGGGGGTTCCACTTTCTCCAAAAGTATCGTTGGTGCCAACGTACTCCATTGGTATAGGAAAGTTTTTGGCTGCTACCTGCGCAATGCTGTCGCCCAGGCCACCAATGATATTGTGTTCTTCTGCAGTAACGGCGCAACCTGTTTTTTTAATAGATGTCATCACGGCATCAGTATCCAGTGGTTTAATAGTATGTATATTAATGAGATCAACACTGATGCCTTTTTCTTCCAGGATGCGGGCAGCTTCTACCGCTATCCATACCATATGGCCGCAGGCAAAAATGCTCACATCTTTTCCTTCGTTTAGTATTTGGGCTTTGCCAATAACAAAATCTTCTTCTTTGGTAAAGATGGGCCAAACGGGGCGGCCAAAACGCAGGTACACTGGTCCTTCGTAATTGGCAATGGCTTTAGTGGCAGCCTTGGTTTGATTGTAATCTGCAGGCACAATAACAGTCATACCCGGCAGCATTTTCATCAGGCCTATATCTTCCAGTATTTGGTGCGTGGCGCCATCCTCGCCAAGGGTAAGCCCTGCATGAGATGCGCAAATTTTTACATTTTTATTACTATAAGCTACGCTTTGGCGAATCTGATCGTAAACACGGCCCGTGCTAAAGTTGGCAAATGTAGTAGTGTAAGGAATTTTACCTCCAATGGTAAGTCCTGCTGCAATTCCAATCATGTTGGCTTCAGCAATACCACATTGAATAAATCTTTCAGGAAATTCTTTGATGAAACCACCCAGTTTAAGAGAACCGGCAAGGTCTGCCGTAAGGGCTACGATATTTTCATTGCTCCGGGCAGCTTCCAGAATGCCGTCTCCAAAACCACTGCGGGTATCTTTTTTTCCGGTGACTTCTATTGTATTAAGCATAGTTATTATTGATTGAGGCGCAAGATAAGAAATAAGGGCAAAAGTTAAAGATCAAAAAAAGTAAAAAGTAAAAAGTCAAAAGGCAAAAGTCAAAAGGCAATGTTCACACATCATAAATCACACATCATAAATCACACATCACAAATCACACATCA
>JBBRFX010000243.1:0-3535 GCA_038241275.1 Chitinophagales bacterium | reverse complement strand
TTCTATGATAGTGGAAAAATATCCTTCTGCAATGATTCTGTTCAGAAGTTTTATCACAACATTACTTGACAAAACAGAAAAAATAATTCCCAGTCTAACCCCGGAAAATTTAAAAGACAATTCGCCGTTGATGAAGAAGGCGTTTTGATACATCTGTTGGCGGTTGCAAACCCCCGACAGCGGTTCTCAAAGCAGCCAACAGGGATTTGGTACAAAAAAAATGATATGATCATCGCAAACAATGTAAGCAAACAGTTTGGTAAATTAAAAGCGCTGGATAATGTATCGGCCACCTGCAACAGGGGCGAATGCATTGCCCTTATTGGGCCTAACGGCAGTGGTAAAACAACGTTGATAAAATCAATGCTGGGTATGGTAGTACCAGACAGCGGCTTTATTACTTTTAAAGGAGAAAATATTTTGCATAACTGGTTATACCGGGATGATATTGGGTATATGCCACAAATAGGAAAGTACCCGGAGCATATGACCATAGGGCAGGTAATTGAAATGATGAAAGATATCCGTGGCTCCAAAAAAGAACTGGACCAGGATCTGATAAAAAGTTTTGAATTGCCGGCTATATTGAATAAAAGAATGAGAACCCTATCCGGTGGAACAAGGCAAAAAGTAAGTGCTGCACTGGCATTTCTCTTTAATCCTTCGGTACTTATTTTAGATGAACCTACCGCAGGGCTTGATCCGGTAGCATCGGAAATATTTAAAGAAAAAGTGATAAAAGAAAAAGAAAATGGCAAACTGGTTTTAATTACTTCACATGTACTGAGCGATCTGGATGACCTGGTAACCCAGGTGATTTATATGCAGGATGGAAAACTGCTGTTCCTTAAAAGTATTGAAGACCTAAAGGCCGATACCGGTGAAGAAAAACTGGCCAAAGCCATCGCTCATGTGATGTTAAAAAATTAAACATGAAAAAAATTATAAAATATGTAACGGGCGATATCCTGCGAAATAAAATCGTGCTGGTTTATACCGCCATACTGCTCATCACTTCCTTTAGCGTATTTGGCCTGGAAGATAATGCTACAAAAGGTTTACTGAGTTTGCTCAATATCATCCTGCTGATTGTACCATTAGTTAGTATTATTTTTTCAACCATTTATGTGTATAATAGCAATGAGTTCATTGAGTTACTGGTAAGTCAGCCACTTCAGCGAAAAACAATCTGGCTAAGTTTATATACCGGGCTTGCGCTTGCCCTGAGCCTTGCTTTTTTTATTGGCGTCGGAATTCCTTTGTTAATATATCATCCTGGCTGGTTAGGAATTTTAATGTGTGGGGTAGGTATTTTTATCAGTATTATTTTTGTGGGTATAGCCATGCTGGCTGCCGTACAAACAAGAGATAAGGCAAAGGGTATTGGAGTAGTTATTTTATTGTGGCTGTATTTTTCATTATTGTTTGATGGGTTGGTATTGTTCCTGCTTTTTCAATTTGCAGATTATCCATTGGAAAAACCAATGATAGCAATCAGTGCAATGAACCCGATAGATATGGGCAGAATATTAATCATGCTGCAAATGGATGTAGCGGCCATGCTGGGTTATACCGGTGCAGTATTCAAAGAATTTTTTGGCAGCATCACCGGTATCCTGTTTACCTTTTCGGTTTTATTATTTTGGATATTACTGCCGCTTTACTGGTCGCTCCGTAAATTCAAATCAAAGGATTTATAAAGAAAATTATTTAACATTCTGCCGGTATCACAATAAAAAATTATTGTATGAAACGTCATCCATCCTTAGCACCATTATCACGGCAACACCATCCTGCACTGATTTTATCGCAACTGCTTAAAAAAAATGCACCTGCTTATAAAGGAATGCCCACAGATACCGAAGGTAAAATGTTGTATGCAACCCGGTTCTACCATTCCGACCTGGTGCCCCATTTTGCAGACGAAGAAAAAGTATTTGAAAAATTAAACAATATTAGTCCAATGCTGGATACTGCCATCAAAGAAATTGTAGAAGAACATGTACTGCTGAACAAACTATTTAAGGGTATCCCGGGGCAACCGGATGCTGTAACTTACCTGGATGTGCTTGGGCACACACTGGAAAAACATATTCGCAAAGAAGACCGGGAATTATTTCCCTTGATAGAACAACTGGTTGATGAAGCTACCATGATTTCGATAGAACATTTATTAAATCACTGACCAATAGTCTAACCATGAAAAAAGATATTAGCAGCAGTGAAGATGTGCAGTGGATGGTAAACCGCTTTTATGATAAGATAAAAGAAGATAAGCTGGTGGGATTTATTTTTACGGATGTGATGAAAGTGAACTGGCAGAAACACCTTCCGGTTATGTATGCATTTTGGGAAAATGCCCTTTTCTATACCGGGGGGTATAATGGCAATGCAATGAAAAAGCATATCAATATCAACAAGGTAATACCACTTCAAAAGAGGCATTTTACCAGGTGGTTGCAATTATTTAACCAAACGGTGGATGAATATTTTGAGGGCGAGAAAGCAACACTGGCCAAACAAAGGGCTTTTAGTATTGCCAGCATCATACAAATAAAAATCAAAGAACCTTCAGTAAAATAGTTTTGTTTTTGTTTTAATAAAAAAGGGGTAATCATTTTTTTGATTGCCCCTTTTTTTATGCCGCATTTTTTAATCTAAATATCGGTATAAAATTTATTATTTGGAAGCTGCAGGAGGTAACAATACGCCATCTATTACATGCACGATGCCATTAGAAGCAGCAACAGAAGCAATCACATTGGCACCACCAATCATTACTTTTCCGTCTTTTACAGAAACAGTAATATTACTTCCATTTACCTGGCCCAGTACCTGCCCATCCTGTAAAGATGCTACTTTATACACACCCAATGAAACATGGTATTGCAGAATATCTGCCAACGCTTCTTTATTTTCAGGCTTCAGCAGGTTGTCTAATGTGCCGGCCGGTAATTTATCAAATGCAGCATTGGTAGGTGCAAAAACAGTAAAAGGTCCTGCATTGCTAAGCGCATTTACCAACTCTGCTGCCTGCACAGCTTTTACCAGGGTACTGTGGTCTGCACTGGCAATGGCAACCTGAACTACATTTTTTTGAGATACATCATCTTTTACATTCATTTGCCCTACGGTGCCGGTCGTTTCAGTACTTGTAGTGGCTGTTTCATTACTTGTTTTCTTTTCATCACATCCGGCCATTAGGGATATTGACAAAACGGCAAATACAAACATTTTTTTTCTCATATACACATATTTTAGTGTTTAATTAATTTTCACCAAGATATAAATATGCAACGCTTATTTTTATGAGGCAAATCATAAAAATAACTAATTGTTGGATGTTGATAAACGTGCCGGAACAACTTATCCCTGTGGATATTCTTTTTTTAGTTTTTTGTCTAAAATAAAAGTGCCAAAAGGTAACAATGATGCTATGAATGCCAAAGTAGTTTTACCGAAAGTCCATTTATATTGCACCCACACTTTTATCAAATAAAAACCAAATAATACAAACAATACTCCGTGGGCCCAT
>JBBRFX010000242.1:0-3615 GCA_038241275.1 Chitinophagales bacterium | reverse complement strand
TGTGGTACCTGATTACCGCAGTACCTTATACTGGAACCCATTTCTGTTGATGGATGCAAAAAACAAACGGGTTACCATTCCTTTTTATAATAATGATAACGGTAAAAAGTTCAGGGTAATTATTGAAGGGATGAATGAAGCCGGTCAGTTAACAAGGGAAGAGAAAATATTTGAATAGGGGATAGCCTGGCTTATGAATTTATATTTTGATAATTCATTTTCCCATTAGCAATAATACAATCAAAACGATGGTAACACACAAGTGAATGTACAACCAAAGCTGCTGGTAAAGCGGTCTTTTTTTAAAGGAAGTGTTGTTGTTTAAGGGATTAAATACCAGGGCCAGTCCCCAAAAAATAAGCACCTGCGAAAAATCTTTCAGTATTAAAAAAATGATACCTGTCAGGAGAAATACCAGGTAAGCTGGTTTATTCATGTTTTTTATGGCTGGTTTTGTTTCCATGTTTTTTATTTATTAGTCTATAAATAATTAAAATAATTACAGGGCTCCTTAATTATTTTTCTTCTTCCAGCGCCCTGATATTTTCTTTTAATGCATTCAGGTGTTTTCCGAAGGCGTAATTAAACATCCATTTGGCAAGGTAGTAGCTGGCAGGCACCAACACTATAAGGCATACAATAAAGCTTTTCCATACAAAAGGTTCGCTCATAAATGTTTCGATAGATTTACCTCCGGATCCCAAAACACCCCCCATCATAAAACCTCCTGTAAGGCTTACAGAATAAATAAAAAGGGCCACTTTTTGTTGTGTGTTTGCCCAATTTACAATAGATGCAAGATGCCTTTTTAATTCGCTTAATAAGCTGCCTGCTGATGCCACCGATGTATCTATTTTTTTATATTGCAGGTAGGTTGTGTATAAGGCCCATATCGAAAAAATCAACACGATACCGATTGATAATTGAATGGGCCATTGCTTAAAATAAATGATCACAACAACATAAAACATACAAATTAAAATGGTCCAGATCATATTGATCAACAGGTTCTTTTTAATTTTCTGCAATGGGTTGTGAGATATAAGTTTGGATAGTTTTGGGGTATGCAGCAACTTAGACAGGTCATCATCATTGCCGGTATTTATTTCGCCCCATGTTTTTTCTATACTCATCTTTATGCCGTTAAAAAATTACTTAATTGTTGTTTAATACGATGCAGTTTTACTGCCACATGATTATTGGATATGCCCAGCATTTCTCCTATTTCTGCATTATCATATCCATCAAGGTTCATAGAAATGATGGCACGGTCGGTTTCTGCAAGTTGCCTGATGGCCAGTCTGAGTCTTGCAGCATCTTCGTTATGAGCTGCGTTGTTAGGCACAGCCGGAGCAATATCCTGCAGCGATTCTCTGTAATCAACCCGGTGTTTTTTACGTTGCTGGGTAAAAATGGTATTTAAACAGATGCGGTATAACCAGGTGCTGAATTTTGCTTCCTGTCTAAAAGCCGGCCAGCTTTTCCAAGCCTGCAACAGTACTTCCTGGTACAGGTCTTTTTTTTCTTCGGTACCATTGGCATACAGGCCCACCAGTTTATAAATAATCCCCTGGTTTTGCCTAACCTGTTCTAAAAATTGTGCTTCGCTCAATGTGTATGAGATTTAATAAGAAATTGCATATGCTCTTTTATCTTTTACAATGCTGCGGTAATTTATCAGATGTTTTTCATTCTTAGATAAATTGCTTCTAAAATACTAACTGTAATAACTAATTTATAAAACGGCTTAATCATTAGTAGCAGTTGCAGATAGAAAATTACAGGGTTTGTATTTTTTTATATTTTCTGCATGCAGGATGATGATAAGTAATAAGGAAGCCGCTTCACAATAATTCTTGCGGAAGAATAATAATATGCTGCCGGTAGATTTACCAATTAGATAGTAACAGGATTTTGTTTTAAATATTCAAGCTTTGCTGTGCCGTTGGTTGAATCGCAGTTGGCGTTTACTTCATCCGGATGGAGGCGGTTTCTTATAGCGGCAGAATTAGCCAATTAGCTAAACAGCTTGATTACTCGACTATCTGTAGTGCGGCTTTATCAAGGAAGTTTTATTGTAAGGTTAAGTGGTAATTTTTTTCTTTTGAAGATGTGAAGTTATTCGTTTACGGGGATTTGATTGCTGCACTTTGTTTGGCAACTTTCCAGACTGTTTATATTTAGCGATTATTTCACTAATCATTTTTCTGTCTTCCTCAGTTAAAACTGAAGGTTCGACTATTAAATCAACTCCTTTCGGTTACTTTATAAGATCCATTTTATTTAATTTAAGATGGATAATATTTCTTTATTAATTTAAATGAGTCAGTTGGAAAGATTACCATTTTATGTGCTCCTATATAAGTCGCACCTAAACTTTTTTCATATAGGCTGATTAATTTAGTCTTAGAAGTAAATGAAACGAAACCTTGATAACCTTTGTCCCAGCATCCATGCCCGACGCTTCTTTTAAATTTATAACCAGCAAAAACAATATCCGGTTTTTTTATTTTGATGATTGCAACAGGTTTATCAAATTCGCTTCTTACTCCTTCCAATTCCAATTCGCTGTTGCCGGCAAACATTTCGGCCCTCATTTCCGGTATCAAATTATGATCACCAGCTATTACAATACTTATTTATTCTTGAAGTTTATTTTTTAAAATGGGATACTTATTTCCAGTGAGCAGCCATGGCCCGGGGCCGAAATGATATTCAGTTTACCGGAATAAAACTCTACCCTGCTTTTAATATTTTGTAAACCAATGCCCATCGATTTTTGGCTGGTATCAAATCCTACGCCATCATCGCTAATAGATAAATACAGTGTTTTCTCCATGGTACTTAAATGAATAACTGCTTTTTTGGCCTTTGCATACTTATTTATATTGTTCATTTGCTCCTGTATGATGCGGTATACCATCAGTTCCATTTTATTATCTATAAGTTGTGCACTGCTTATTTCATTTATCAATTCTACTTTATGGAGGTTGTTAATATTCATATTATTCACCAGTTCTTCCAGGGCCCCCTGCAAACCAATATCGCCCAGTGACGGAGCTACCAGGCTATGCGACAGTTTGCGAATTTCTACCATGGCGATCTCAACATATTCGTAACTCTTTTTAACCAGGTGCAGGGGTATGGTATCTTTTGCTTTGGCCAGGTCAAGGTATATTTTTACAGTAGCCAGTATTTGGTTTATATTATCGTGCAACTCTTTACCCAGCTCGTTTCTTTCTTTTTCCTGTGCGGCAATGGTCATTTCTGTAATAAATTTTTGTTGCTGCAGTTGTTGCTCCATCAGCACCTTCTCCAGCTCTCTTCTTTCCGTAATATCCGATCTTATGGCAAGGTATTGGTAAGGCTTGCCCATTTTATTAAGGAAGGGTACAATGGTAGTATCGCCCCAATGCAATTTGCCATCTTTGGATCTATTGCAAACTTCAGCTTTTAATACCTTACCCTTGTCAATAGTTTGCCAAAACTTTTTCCAGAAAGATTTGGGATGGTAACCGGAGTTGATGAGCATGTTGTGATTCTGTCCTATCGCTTCTTTGCTGGTATAACCATACAGGGTACAAAAATTTTCATTTACATATTTTATAATTCCTT
>JBBRFX010000241.1:0-3763 GCA_038241275.1 Chitinophagales bacterium | reverse complement strand
GGGGGGGGGGCATGATTAAATTTTTATTTAGCAACAAGATATAAAAAATATATTGGGTAAAAAATATATTATTTTTTGTGTAAATAACCAGGCGGTTTTGTGAAAAATCACAATTTATATTAATGAAAAATACAGAGCTTTAATTTTATAATGTTCTTTGAAGGGAAAATGATTGTGTAAAATCACATCAGTTAAGGAGAATAATAGCAGCTTTTTTTGTGAATACACACTTTTTGTAATTATTCCAGGGCAATACATTCGTGTTATCATTTACATGTCAGCCGGCGACAGGGAAAATGAGACGGGTATGCCGAAAACCGGGTTTTGAAAAGAGTAAGCACAATAAAGTATAGCCATGAAAAAAAATATTATCAGCTATTTTCTCTTTATTCCATTATTATTAATTAGTGTTATTTCCAATGCGCAGCAGTTAGACAGGGAGTGTATAAATGGCAACAGCACAGCGCAGAGTGTTATTTCAGGAAAAAATGTGCTTTTTACACAGTTGTCCGGTCAAATATTGACAAATGTCCAAAACCTGATACAACAAGAGTCAATTGCAAATTTGGGCAATGTTTTAAGTTTCGAAAATCTGGAGTCTGTAGTCACTGTTGCTAATTTGCTAGAGGATTATGATAAACAATATGACGATGCTTATGCCGGTTGCTGCGAGGATATTATACAGAGTTTATGGAACCAGTCCGTATGTGTTGGCAGTATGAGCCTGAGTGAATATAAGGAAGAAATGTATGAATATCTTGAAGAGGAAAAGTTTACTTTGGTGGATGATTACGCAAGTACAATTTTTGCGCAGGAATTAAGTTTTCAATCGGCGTTATTAAAAATAAATGCGGATGAGGAAGCCTGGCTCGAAGCTGCAGGGGAAAACTTTGATAATACTAATCCAGCATTTGATCAGGAGATTAACAATGAACTTTACTGGCCGGTACTTAGTGAAGACTGGAATATTGAATTACGCAACCCGGAGCCTGAATTATCTAATGTAACCGGGTATAGTAAAATATGGAGGAACCATTGGGAGCAATATGCTACTGCAAATAATCAAACGGTACGGAATGGTCCTTATTTGAATGAAAACACCGAAGCCTTTGGCTTGCAGGAATTATTGAAGTTTATATTTGACAATTGGGATACTATAGAGAAAATTCTGGCTTGGCTTTCAGAAAATGTCACCTACGATTGTCATCCATCTACTGGGTCTAGCATTTCTAATAGTCATAGAGATGTTCCCACCACAATGAGTCCAGACAGACTGCGACGCATTTATTATCATGTAAGGCAAAAAGGGATATTTGGAGATTTTAAAGCTACAAAAACAAAAATAGAAGGGAAAGTAAAGTTGTACAAGAAAAAAAATAATGGAAGCAGGTATAAGAAAGACAGGAACAATTCAAATGGCATTGGGTATTGTACGCTTCAATGGAATCCTTGTGATGATAAACCTTGGCCGGTAGATAACAACCCTCATATTTTTGCAGGAGCTCATGGATACAAGAAAGCCAAGTTTAACCACCCTCACCCTTATGCCTTAACGATATATAGGAGCAACGATTTTTTAACTTATTACCTGTACTATAACCAACAATTTACAGGCGAACTGGTACATGCATTGGGCGCAAACCTTTCGTGTCAATAAAATTAGATCTGGGGTGGGTAATCATTTATCCCAGTTTTTTTTAAACCAATTATAATGAAAAAGCTTATAATTTTTATTTTTTGCATCAGTTTAAATAATTGTTTTGCTCAAACTCAGTACCAGTTAAGCCTCGGGGCCGGACAAAGTTTCTTGCAGTCTGTAAATATGAAAACCGGTAATATCGGGTTGAAGTTTAAGCAGGATAAAAATGTTTTTATTGATGTAAATAGAAAAATAAGAAACCAAAAAGCAGTTTCATTTGGGGTGCAGGCAAAGCTGAATTTAGCCTCTTATTGGTATGAGTTAGATCGCTCAATACCTTATTATTCTGAAAGAGATCATATCCCGATTTTTCAGTTTGAATCGGTAGAGATAACTCCTTATATTAAAAGGTATTTTTCTCCATATTCTTCGGACAAATTTTCGATTAACATTTTTATTATTTCAGGAATGTGTTTTATTATTACTGAGGGGAGTTCAACAAATTCAAGATATGGAATACGTGATGATAATGGTTCCCAGTCTTTCCAGATTAGTAATTTTGTTAAAGAGGCTCAAAAGCCTTACATCCCCTTTCTACGCATTACCGGAGGGTTTGAAATATTTAAAAAGATAGGAAAGCAGCATTTCCTTGGTTTAAGCCCGTTTATTACCTGGGCCGGCCTACAATCAGAAAGAAATGACCTCACTGTTTTGCCCGACGATCCAACCTATATTTCAACAGGGAGTTTTAAGCGAAACAGAAGCGGATATGGCATTAGGGTTATTTTTTCTAAATAATATTAAAGTAAAAGACTGGCCTGTTTATTTTCAAATTCCTGTTAAAAAATTTTGAGTACTGCCCGATTCGAGGCATGTTTTACAAACAATTATTTACAGACAGTCATGAAATATTTTCTGCCCATATTATTATGGCTATGGCCTGCCTTTGCCTGGCCCCAGGCAAAAGACAGCCTGCAAAAAACAACCGGCAGGGTTGTGGCTGCTCCCATTATTCAAAAAAATAATACTTCTAAAGATTACAAACCCGAGATTTTTACCAGTGGGTTTATTGATATCATCAACAATGGCCAGGTAAATGCTTCTGCAAGGTTTATACGATTGTATATTGGTGAGCCAGGTAAGTTTGCGCTTCCCCTTTCTTTATATTCAGGTGTTTCTTCCAATAATTTTCAAAGTGCACAAACAGCGGTTCAAAGAAATAATGATGTGTTGGTTACCAATTTCATTAATCCACTGAGTGGCCTGGCCAATATTTCTCTGGATAATGTAATCTATTTTAAAAAGCATACAGAAAAAGTTACAAAAGCAGGTTTACTGTATCATGTAGGCGAGAGGGTTTTAACCGGTGTAAGAACGGGTGCTGCAAATAGTCCCACTACAGGTAAACCACTCAATTTTTTGAATTCATTTTTTTCTACCGGGCTATATTTTCAAACCGGTGCCTGGGAGCGTAATAATGCAAAAAATGTTGGGGTATCCTGGTTTGCATTCAGGCTGATTGGTTGTTATACCAATCCTGCTCAGTTGGAAGAAATAATGCCCGGTATTGAAACCAATGGTATATACACCGGTTATTCACTTGCATGGGGTGTAGAGATTACAAAATTGGTAAACATTAAAGTCCTGTATTATAAATACCTCAAAAAGCCGGAGATAAATTATTACCTGCCCATTTACCAGTTTTCTTTTAATTATACTATGAAATAGAAAACCAGGGATATGTAATGAGCTGGGCAGAATAATAAAAAGGTTTAAGAAGTTTCAGGGGTTTCAAATGTTTTAGGTTTCAAAACTTTTTAAAACTTTTTAAGCGTCTGAATCTTTTTTCTTAAATTGCTGTAACCTTAAAAATATTCAACTATGATAAAATTTCATGAAATAAAGGTAGGCGACTACCTGGTAGTAGACAATGAAGGCGACAAACGCAGGGGAGAAGTAACGGATTTGAATGGTAACGAAAAACAGGTTTGTGTAGACAATGGTGTGCAGGAATTTTGGTATGAAACCGACCAGCTTAGTCCGCTTGAAATTACCGATGAGGAACTAAGCAATTTAAAGTTTCACAAAGAAGAGAATGATGATGGCAGTACAAAATATTCGAAA
>JBBRFX010000240.1:0-3842 GCA_038241275.1 Chitinophagales bacterium | reverse complement strand
ACATTAGAGGTAAGTTTGGATGGATGGCTACTAAACTCATTGCAACAACCATCAAACTCCATGGGATCATAACCGGCAGGTTTAACCAATGTACAATCCGCTTGCGGCCCGTAATCTTTCAAAATAGCAGCATAGGTAATATCCTGTATGATGTTGTTTGTTTCGGGTACGTTTACATTTTCTCCTGTTACTGCGCTTGCCTCCATTCCTACATCAAAGGGTATGGAAGCACTGGCCATTACATCGCCCAGTTCTGTGGCATCAATCACCTGTTTTGCATAAATAGTTATTGTACTATTGTAAAATTCGTTTTTAAATACCGCTCCTTTTATCTGGGTGCCACTTTGTATTACATTGCTAAATGAATGACCGAATAAAACTTTTAACCTGGGAGCTGCAGCAGCCATCACTTTTAAAATGCTATCTCCCACATGAGGTTCAAATAATGTATTACTCACCCAGCCGGTGGTTACTTTATCTGCCCCACCATATACTTTGTAAATACGCTCTCTTAATTCTGCCCAAATGCCCGAAGGCATATTATGGTTACCATCAAAAGCAGGAACGCCTGCAGCAGACAGCATGCCGCCCAACCAGGTTGTAGGCTCAGCAATAATTGTATTAACGCCCATTCTTGCACTTTGCAAACCGGCAGCTACACCGCCGGTTCCGCCACCAATAACCAATACATCTGTATATATTTTCTTTTGTGCCTGCAGCATAAGGCTGCACGTGCAGAGCACAAGCGTTACAATAAAACGAACTGGAATAATTTGCAGCAACCTATTAAAATTTTACAATGATTCTAATGTTTTCCAAACCTGGTACAAGGCTCTTGGAATGTGAAAACAGCCTTTCCATTTCCCACCTTTTAAATCAAGCAGCACTTCTCCCCTTCTGTTTAAATAGCCAAACCATTCTCCATATTCCGGGTCTTTAAAATGCTGCCAGGTGTAGTCATGAATTTTTTTAAACCAATCTGCACAACGATCATCTTTTGTATAGGCATATCCTTTGGCCAATGCTACCAGGGCTTCTACATGTACCCACCATAATTTTTGATCCCATTCCAATTGTTGTGGAGGATTCCCTTTTACATCTAAAAAATAAAAGATACCCCCGTATTCCTTATCCCATCCATAATCCAGGGTATCGAGCATGATATTGCAGGCTTTTTTTACAAGGGCCTCATCTTCTAATCTTTTGCCTAAGTCCATAATAAACCACATGGCCTCAATGGTGTGGCCGGGGTTTAATAACCTGCCTTCAAAGCTGTCGCAAAAACTTCCATCTTCATATACATTCTCTAATACTAAACCAAGATCCTCTTGATAAAAAACATTCATTACTTCATTTACTACACCCGGGATAAAACTATCTACCCGCTCTTTTCCAATGATATGCTCCAGTTCCAGGGATAAATTGCAAAGTATCATGGGCAGGCTAAAATTCTTTAAATTCCTGGTACCGGGATATGCCTTGCTGTAAATTCCTTTGGAGTTGTGCTGACGTTGAATAATGTTCTCAAAAGTTTCTATAGCAATTTTTTTATACTCCGCATTTGGCTGTGCTTTATCTAAAGAAGCAAAAGCCATCGTAGCAAAACAATCGCTAAAAATATTGTAGGGCTGCACAAGGGGCATGCCCTCGGCGGTTAAAGAAAAATACCAGTTACCAATTTCATCCCTGCCAAATTGTTGCATGAAACGGGCGCCATGCAATGCCATGTTCAACCATGCCGGATTTTTTTCTACATGATTGTACATATAACTAAAGCACCATACCTCTCTTCCCTGCAACCACATAAATTTATCGGTATCATACACTTTTCCTTGCCGGTTAAGGCAGGTAAAGTAGCCACCATTTTTATCATCTTTACTATTAGATAACCAAAAAGGAAGAATGTTTTGTAAAAGCTCATTTTTATAAATCGGGGCATATTCACCTAAAACGTCTTTAGAAATCTCAAGAGAATTTGCTGATATAGGCGTCCGCTCATCCATATAAATCGTTCAGTTACTTAAAATAATAGATTTGATACCCAATATTAATAATAATTATTGAATAAAAAGCAATACTTAATAAATTAATTTATTAACAAATCATAAAATAGGATTTTTTATTTTTTGTGATTCCACCTTTGATTTAGTTAATTTTAATAATAAATCATACGCTTACAATGACAGAACCACATTTAATTTTTGAAGTATTCTCAAATGATCCTGCATCGGGCGTAGCTTATAAAAACAGGGTACTCAAAAGGCTTATAATCAATTATTTGGATGTTACAGGTAATATTACAATTGCTGAACTTGCCAGGGAATTAAACATAAGTGCACCTAAAATAACCAACCTGGTTACCGAGTTGATTGATGACGGACTTATTAAAGATTATGGAAAAGTAGACTCAACCGGAGGAAGAAGGGCGAGTCTTTATGGCCTTGTAGCAGAATCCTGCTTTTTTATTGGCGTTGATATTAAAAGGTATTACATCAATATCGGGTTATTGGATTTTAAAAAAAACCTGGTTACAGTAAAAGAAAAGATTCCCTATAAATTAGAAAATTCGGTGGAAGCCTACCAGCAGCTTATTAATATTATTAAAAATTTTATTGAGGAACTACCCATTCAAAAAGAGAAGGTATTAGGAATGGGTATCAATCTTTCCGGAAGGGTAAATCATAAAACAGGTTACAGCTACAGCTTTTTCCATTTTCATGAAGAACCATTGAGCCAAACAATTGAAAAGGAAATTGGGATACAAACTTTTATAGAAAATGATAGCAGAGCTATGGCCTATGGTGAATTTTTCAATGGTGCGGTGAGCAATGAAAAGAATGTGCTGTTTGTAAATATGGACTATGGTGTTGGACTGGGTATTTTAATAGATGGAAAAGTATATTATGGCAAATCGGGTTTTAGCGGGGAGTTTGGTCACATCCCATTTTTTAACAACGAAATTATTTGTCATTGTGGCAAAAAAGGTTGTTTGGAAACAGAAGCTTCGGGCATTGCTCTCTTAAGGAATTTTAAAAATAAAATTGAGCAGGGTTCCACTTCTTCGCTGGTAAAAAAAGGGAAAGCCATTGATGATTTACGGGTATCGGATATTGCACAGGCTGCCAGAAATGAAGATGTATTGTGTATTGAATTAATTGCAGAGATAGGAGAAAAAATGGGAAGAGGACTGGCAGTGTTGATTAATATTTTTAACCCCGAGTTGGTTGTATTAGGAGGTACATTGGCCGAAACAGGGGATTATATTAAATTACCTATAAAAAGTGCGCTAAATAAATATTCTTTAAACCTTGTGAGCAGCGATACCCAATTGGTTATTTCCAAGCTGGGTGAAAAAGCAGGTGTAATAGGCGGTTGCTTAATGGCAAGGAACAGATCGCTGATGGTTGCACAATAAATAATACTAAGTACTTTTTTTGCATGAACACTTTAGCATTTCATATCTACATGAAATGCTATATTTATTCCCTAAAACTTACATTATGAAAAAATTGACTTTTGTGCTTGTTTTACTAACAAGCATCTCAACTGCGTTTTCGCAAGCGAACTTTACAGCATTAAAAATGTCACCTCAATATTTAAAACAAAATCAGTCACTACGTTTTGAATACAACCAGGATTATTCTCCGCTAATAAAACAGAAGGGAGTTGACATTGTTGTTTACGAGTTTTCTGAAAAAGGATTAAAAGTTACAGAGCCTGTTATTACAAAAAAAGGAACGGTTTATAGTGGCAGTCTTACACTGGATAGTAATACCAACTGCATAGCTTTCGGCTTTTCTTCCGGCGAAGAAAAGGATGCCAATAGCAGTAAGGGATATATT
>JBBRFX010000239.1:0-3886 GCA_038241275.1 Chitinophagales bacterium | reverse complement strand
AGAATATTATCCTGTGGCAGAAAAATATAAAACGCCCATTGTGATCACCGGTTTTGAACCCGTAGATTTATTGCAGGGCATTTTAATGACAATACAACAACTGGAGAAAGGAGAATACAAAGTAGAAAATCAATATGCCCGATATGTGCAAAGGGAAGGAAATAAAATGGCGCAGGATACCATTCACGAAGTATTTGAAGTGAGTGACCGTATATGGCGTGGTATCGGCCCCATTCCGCAAAGTGGTTATGAAGTAAATGAGCAGTACAAAAATTATAATGCCCGTTTAAAATTTAAATTAAACCTGCCGGTGGCCGAAGAAAACAAGGAATGCATCAGCGGAGAAATAATGAAGGGTTTAAAGAAACCAAAGCAGTGTCCTAATTTTGGTACAAGTTGCAAGCCCGAACATCCGCTGGGAGCACCCATGGTAAGCAGCGAAGGTTCCTGTGCAGCTTATTATCAATTTAATTAATTATCTATTAAACTAATTATATATTATGATGCGCTCTTGCCCGATGCCCAAATTTGATTTTGATGTAATAACGATGGGGCATGGCAGTGGTGGCCTGTTAACGCATCGGTTATTGCAAAGTGGTGTGTTTAATATTTTTAAAAATGATTTACTCGACCAGCAACATGATGGTGCCAGTTTTGAACTGCATGGTAAAGTGGCATTCAGTACAGACAGTTATGTAGTTTCTCCCATCTTTTTTCCTGGTGGAAATATTGGTGATTTAGCTATTAACGGCACGGTGAATGACCTGGCTATGTGTGGAGCTACGCCACAATATTTATCGCTTGGTTTTATTATTGAAGAGGGCTTAACGATGGAAGAATTTTGGAAAGTGCTGGTTAATATTAAAGAAGCAGCCAATAAAGCCAATATTAAAATTGTTACCGGCGATACCAAAGTGGTGGAAAAAGGAAAAGGGGATAAAATATTTATCAATACATCCGGCATTGGCATCATTCATCCCAAAGCAAACATTCATCATAAAAATATAGCAACAGGAGATGTAATAATTGTGAGTGGCAATATTGCTACCCACGGCATTGCCATCATGAGTTTGCGCAAGGGTTTGGAATTTGAAACAACCATACAAAGCGATTCCACCAATCTTAACCATATTGTTATAAGCCTTATTGAAAAATTTGGTAATGACATTAAATTTCTCCGTGATCCTACAAGAGGTGGTGTTGCATCTGTATTAAATGAAATTGCAGAACTTACCCAGCTCGGTTTTCATATTGATCAAAAACTAATCCCGATAGATGAACAGGTAGATGGTGCCTGCGAAATGCTGGGGCTCGATCCTTTATATGTAGCCAATGAAGGATTATTTATGGCGGTAGTAAAAAAAGAAATTGCCGCTGATTTCCTGCAGTATTTGCAACAGGATGAATGCGGCACCAATGCAGCTATCATCGGAAATGTTTCTACCGAGCATCCGGGAAAAGTAATTTTAAAAAGCCGCATCGGCGGAAAACGGGTAGTGAATTATTTAACAGGGGAGCAGTTGCCAAGAATTTGTTAGGGTACTTTATTTCTAAGATGAGAGATTTGCCAGCCGATGCTGCATCCAGCGAACCGGATACACTACCATTAATGAAAGAAACCGGCACCCATCGCTATCATTAGTTGCTCTAAGCATTTTTCTTCATCTCCATCAAACCAGTTGCCCGCAGCATCTTCCGGCAGATCTCCCGATAAAAATCGGGACAGGCTCTCCTGCGTCGGGAAGACAGCTATCCGTCAGCAAATGATCATTATTTAACTATTGATAAAATGTTGCTGTCTTCCCGAGTGCCAACGAGGGATCTGTTTGGAAATGCTGAAGCAAGCAGTTACACTACCATTATTAAAAGATAGCCGCACATCCCAGTATTTATTTTTCCAATATCCAAATGAACAGATTTAAATTTCAGCACTTATATTTCAATGAAAGAAATATTTATACCCGTAAAAATTTTTAACCAAAATATGAGCATTTCCCTTTTCTATTTAAAAAAAAATCTATCCTTAACTTTAGAAAATAAAACCGGTAGCATGAAACCTCTAATCATTTTATTGTTCATTACACTTTGCTGGGAATTTTCAATTGCTCAACAAACACAAAAACCTGTATTGCATGGAAAACAATGGATGGCCATTACCGGCAAACCATTGGCAGCAACAGCAGGCTCCATGATTTTTCAAAAAGGAGGAAATGCAGTTGATGCAGCCTGTGCTATGCTGGGCGCCACCTGCACCATGTGGGATGTGCTGAGCTGGGGAGGCGAAACGCAGGTATTGATTTATAATCCACTTACCAAAAAAGTAATTGGCATTAATGCATTGGGTGTTGCACCTACAGGTGCCACTGCAGCTTTTTATAAAAACAAAGGATATGAATTTCCGCCGGAGTATGGGCCGCTTGCTGCAGTAACTCCAGGCACCGTTGGTGGTTTATGTATGATGCTGGCCAACTACGGAACCATGAGTTTAAAAGAAGTGCTGGCTCCCTGCATGCAGTTGGCCGCAGGTTACCCGATAGAAGCACAAACCGCCAATAGTATGGAGCGTGGCAAACAAAGAATTAAAGAATGGCCGTATAGTAAAAAAGTTTTTCTGCCCCATGCAGGCGAAAAAAGAGAAGCGCCGGAAGCAGGGGAGATTTTTGTACAAAAAGATTTATTGGAAACGTTAACCAAATTGGTGGAAGCCGAGCAACAGGCACTCAAAAAAGGCAGGAGCCGCAAAGAAGCCATCATGGCCGCTTATGATCGTTTTTACAAAGGAGATATTGCAGAGGAATTTGTTCGTGGTTGCCAGGAGCAGGGCGGGTTAATAACCAAGCAGGACCTCGCCAATTGGAAACCCATTGAAGAGACGCCCATGCATGTAAATTATAAAGGCATTGATGTTTACAAACTGCAGCAATGGACACAGGGACCGATGTTGTTGCAAAGCCTGAACATACTGGAGAATTTTGATTTAAAGGGGATGGGATATAACAGCACAAAATATATTCATACGATTTATCAAACCATGAATATGACTTTTGCTGACCGTGATTTTTATTATGGGGATCCTTATTTTGCCCCGTCAGAACCCATGCAGGGATTAATGAGTAAATCATATGCAAAGCAAAGAGCCCATATGATTTCGATGGAAAAAAATAACCCTGCTATTGGTCCGGGCGATCCTTACCCGTTTGAAGGAAAAACAAATCCTTACATTGATATTTTAAAGAAAAGAGGCTTCAGCTTTGATACAACGAATAACAGCCGTCCTGGTTTTGTGCCGGCACATGATGTAAGAAATGGTACGGTTGCACAAAACGATCCTGAATACATGGAGCGGTTATGGGCGGGTACCACGAGCATTGAAGCGGCGGATGCTGAAGGCTGGGTAGTATCTGTTACTCCTTCTGGCGGATGGATGCCTGCATGTATTGCCGGTAATACTGGTGTGGGCATGAGCCAGCGCTTGCAAAGTTTTGTACTGGACTCTACTTTAAATCCTTTTAATGTAATAGAGCCGGGTAAACGCCCAAGGGTAACCCTTACTCCTACATTAGCCTTAAAAGAAGGAAGGCCATTTTTATCTTTTGCCGTGCAGGGAGGAGATACACAGGAACAAAATTTATTGCAGTTTTTTTTAAACGTGGTAGAGTTTGGGATGAATGTGCAGGAAGCAACTGAAGCTGCCAACATTAATACCAACCAGTTGTGGCTTTCTTTAGGGGGTACAAAAAGAGCCGACAGGGCGCCAAGGCCCGGCAATTTATTATTGCACAGCAATACTTCCGAATGGGTTAGAAAAGAATTAAGGCAGATGGGATACGTCCTTTCTTTTGATGATAGAACCAGCGGACCTATCAATGCCATTTGGTTTGACTGG
>JBBRFX010000238.1:0-3891 GCA_038241275.1 Chitinophagales bacterium | reverse complement strand
CCCCAGCCCAATGTAGTCCAGATGGGCCATGGAAAATGGCGGGTATTCCATCCATCAATTTCAATCCCTTTGTGTTGATTACCGGTAAAGTACCAGATTCCCCATAAAAATGCATTTACAATTAAATACGATATTGCATGCGTTTTAAAGCTTGCTCTTTTTTGAGCAATCTCCCACAATTCGGGGTCTTTGCCTTCGGGAGCCAGTTGTTGATAGTTTGACATTTTGAGTAGTTGATTGGTGAATAGTTAATTAGTGATTGGTTAATTAGTGATTGGCTGATTAAAGATTATTATTAATAGCATCCTGTGTTCTGTCTACACCAAAATTGAAGAAACATCCTATATATACAAACCTTTTAGATGTAGGCCCAATAGCCTGCCGGTTATTGGTTACTGATCCATAACTATAGTTAAAAATCTGTTTTTGGCCCAGCACATTACTTACAGATAAAACCCACACTATAAATGCTTTTTTATTTTGTTTACCAAGGTTAGGCAGATAGTTTACGCTAAAGCCGAGATTGTTGTAATTGATAGTTTTGCCTGCATCTGCCACTACATATTTATCCTGCATATTATCATACCGCAGATTGTAAAATGGCCTTCCGCTGGCAAAATTGTAGCTGGCATTAAAACCGGTTTTTATTGGAAGTACGAATTTTTTTACCACCAGCGATGCGGTATGTTTTGCCGCAAAGTTTGGCGCCATTGCTACCGGAAAATTCAGGTAATCTCTTTTAGTATCCAGGAAGGAATAAGACAGCCAGTAATCTACATTCTTCAGCGTTTTTTTATCCCGCCAAAAAAATTCAACTCCTTTTGCAAAACCATATCCGTTGTTATTGATAGCTACCTGCCTGTTGTAAATATCCTGCCCGGTTTTAAACAGGTGGTTGTATTTTTTGTAAAACAATTCTGTTCTAAAAGTGCGTGCTGCTGCAATTCGTTGGTATTGCAAAATATAGTGAGTGGCTTTTGCATATCCTGCCCCTGTAGCTGCTGGCTGATAAGCGCTTTCAGGGTTCTGGTAAAAAATTCCATATGCCAGGGAAAGCTGACTCTTGTTTTGTAATTTATAAGCCAATGAAAGCCGTGGCGCAATATTCCATTCATCTACCAATTGCGAATGCTCCAGCCTGCCTCCTACTTTTGCAGCAATATCCTTAGAAATATAAAAATCCGTTTCTGCAAATGCTGCATATAAATTGTCTTTTAGGCTGGTATTGTATTTATTGCCGTCATATAAAGTATAGGTAGTTTTTTCATTACTGTAAAAATAGTCTGACCCAAACCGAAGCATATTCAACCCCTTTAACTTTTTCTCCAGCACCCACCTTGCCTGTGCAAAATAAGTTTTACTTACCAGGTTAAAATTCTTAAACGCATAACCAATCGGATTATTGATCACCTGTTTTATTCGATTGGCATCCTGCAGCTCATTACTCAATTTATCTTTATTGGTACTAAAACTCAACCCGGCATTTAATTTCCATCCATTGCCTATATTTTCTCTGATATTGATATTTTGGTAGGTATTAAAATTATCAAGGTTAAAGGCGTTGTTCAAAATAGCAGAATCTATATCAGCAGTCCTAAACCCTACTTTACTAGTGCTCCAGTAACCGTAATATTTAATCATGCCCCCCTTTTTGGTTTTTATTCTAAAATTGGCATCCCCATCATGAAATACGGGATTCTGGTAATAATCCTGTTTTTGTTTAATAATAGCAAAAGCCGGCCCAAGGTGGGCGAAATTATAGGTAACCCCCCAGGATGCTTTTTTATTCTTTGCCAATTTTTGAATACCTCCCCCTGCTCCAATTGCACTTAATATAAGATTCGCCTCGGTTTTGTCCGGCAAATCGGTAGATTCTAAGATTAATGCAGAAGATAGCGCCTGCCCATACAAAGCAGAATAACCCCCTGCACTGAAAATGGTGCCTTTAAACAAAAAAGGATTAAACCTTCCTCTTGAGGCTATTCCCGGCAGACTGCTGTAAAAAAAATTGTTTACAAGGTTGCCGTCAATATAAATTTTAGCTTCAGCAGCGCTTCCCCCTCTCACAAACAAACCTCCGGTTTCACCTACCTGTTGGGTGCCCGGCAGGGTTTTTAAGGCCCCTGTAATGTCGCCGTCTGCACTGGCCGTAGTCACAATATCCAAAGGTGTAAGTACGGTACCCTTTTTTTTATCACTTGCTTCAAAGGCACCCGCAGTTATTACAACCGCATTTAACTCAGTTATTAATTCTTTTACTGATATGACCAGATCAATATCTTTTCCTTCAAGTATAATATTTTTAGTATGTAAACTATAGCCAGACAAGGTAGCTTCCAGCACCACATTTCCTTTTTCTGAAGTGAAAAAGGAGAATTTACCCAATGAGTCAGTAGTTGTGCCATCATAAGAATCTTTGAGAGTTATACTTGCCCCGCGGAGTGGTTTGTTTTTAGTGTCCGTCATTTTACCTTTGAGCGTTACCTGGGCAAAACCCATATAAGAAACAGCCGTTAGTAGTAAAAAAAAGAAAGATTTCATTGTTTGTAAATTTATCTCAAACATAAAGTAGTTTATTTTATAAACCAAATTATTTTAAAAATATTTTTAGAAATAATTCGCCGTTTGAATAGACTTATGAGTAGTATAATTTCACATAACATACTGATTAACTACACTTTGAATATTAAATTTAACTAATCTGCACCCTAATGTTGAATACCTATAACTTATTAACATCTGAAAAAATAATTTTTTATTGTGGTGTCAATTTGTAATTTAGCAATAGAATTTAATGGGTTAGTAAGTACAAAGGGCCGGCAGAAATGTCTGGCCCTTTTACTTTTCAGTAACCAAACTTTTTTTGCTATTCTCCAAAAAAATAATTCCTGTTTTTGAATGCCTCCAATAAATTCAAACTCTTTTATTTGATTAATATCATTTTTAAGCAATGCATTTTAGTAAATCAAAATCATTCTTTTTGATATTATAATTACAAATTACTTTTACCGCATGAGCAAAACGAAGTCAGCATTTTTTTGTCAGAACTGTGGATACGAAAGTGCAAAATGGATTGGTAAATGTCCGGGATGCAATGAGTGGAATACTTATGTAGAAGAAGTAATTGTAAAAGGAAATGATAAAGCATCCGGCAAAGATGACTGGAAGGAATACAATGGCATTGCAAAACTAAAAACAGTTTCTATTAATGATGTGAGCAGTGCCGAGGAAAAAAGAATCGTTACCACCGATGCAGAATTAAACCGGGTACTTGGTGGCGGCATCGTATTAGGAAGTATCGTGCTGGTAGCCGGCGAACCAGGCATTGGTAAATCAACTTTGTTTTTACAAATTGGTTTGCAATTAAAAAATGTGCGCACACTTTACATTAGTGGTGAAGAAAGCGAGCAGCAAATTAAAATGCGTGCCGACCGGGTAGGAATTAGCAGCGACGATTTTTATTTACTAACAGAGACCAACACCAATACCATTTTTCAGGAAGTAAAAAAACTAAAGCCACAACTGGTGATAGTAGATTCAATTCAAACATTACAATCACCTTTTGTAGAATCATCGCCTGGCAGCATCAGCCAGATAAGAGAATGTGCAGCAGAACTGCAACGATATGCTAAAGAAACCAATACACCGGTGTTTCTTATTGGCCATATAACAAAGGATGGAAATATAGCAGGCCCCAAGATCCTGGAACATATGGTAGATACTGTTCTGCAATTTGAAGGCGATCGTCAGTATGCCTACCGCATTTTAAGAACTTTGAAAAATCGTTTTGGCAGCACATCAGAACTGGGTATTTACGAAATGACAAACGAAGGTATGCGTGGCGTAACCAACCCCAGCGAGATACTCATTACCCAAAAAGAAGATGCACTC
>JBBRFX010000237.1:0-3906 GCA_038241275.1 Chitinophagales bacterium | reverse complement strand
TTCCTAACTTTCAAAGATCTTTATTGCTGTTGTAACTACCCGTTTTTGATTCGGGTTGCAAAAGTAACAGTATCCATTAAATCAACCAAATCTTTCTTTATAAATAATTAAACTTTTTTAACCTTTATTCAAGAAATTTTTTGCCAGATTTTTTAAGAACTATTACCCTTTTTTTGATTGGGAGTGCAAATGTAGGAGCGTTTATGTTAACAGCCAAATCTTTATTGAATTTATTCATGTTAATTTTTAAAAATCAACCATTTGTCAAAGAAATAAGGGCTTGCGGGCGAATAAATATTTTTTAATATTAAGTAATCTCTTTTGGGGAAATCTATAAAAGCTGTAAAAAACTGAAAAAAATGAGTGGGATGCAATAAATACTTTTGATTTAGCCTGGTAAAAAATAATTCATTATTAAACACCGTCTGGAATAATTGTAGCAAAATTGAGCGTAAGTATTATCGGCAAATGTTGAGCATTATATAAAAATCCTTTTCTAAAAGGTTTTCAATTGTATTAGCCAGCATGAAAACCTAATAGAAACAAAAAAAGATTATTGGAAAAGCGCTAAATCTGATTGTAATTGTGAATGAACAAACCTAGCTAAGAGAGGTATTCAACCTGATTAAAAATAATTATAGTAGGTGATCTACCAAAAGAAGCTACACCAGTGCTATTTACAGCAATCTTTTTTTCTTATAAAAATTACTTTAAAGATTTTTTTTAGCAACTCCCCTATCGTTTTTAAAGTAATAATCATTTGTAAAAGTAAAATTATTGAGTAAAAGAGACAATACACTGCAGTGAAAGATAAGGGGCTAAAATCTTAACATCGAATTATTACCCATCCGCTAATTCACAAACCACCATCTAACTCCAAACCTGATAATCAAACCCTGCGTGGGAAAATGTGGCGCTGCGAAATTGTTGTTTACGAAACCGAAACCATTTTTAGTACTTACCGTATTTAGATTCTCGCCACGAAGGAATCCTGTAAAACTTTTTATACGAAAATGTAAAAAGGCACTAACGTCCGGAAGATTTTTAAGAATTAATGTATCCTGAGCTGTAAACTGACCTACAAGTGGAGAATAGTTATTAGCCTTATAAGGTGTATAGTACCTTACTTCAAAACCAGTGCTAAGGTTCAGGTTTTTAAAGAACTTACCTTCGAAAGCAATGCGGCTCCTGGTAAAAAGTAGCGGAACTTTTATGGGTGAGGTTGCATCTGTCTGTTGAGCCGTTGCATCGAGATACCAATTCCATCTGTTAGTTAATCTTATTTTTTTTGAAGCAGATACCTGTATTATATTGATCAATTTATTACTTTGAATTGATTGATAGTAGTTATAAAAATAACTGTAGTTAGCTATAAGGTGATTGGTAAAACCCAGTTGTATAAAGGGGTTTGTGGCAGTAGCTCCAAAGGATGTTATGTTTTCTTTATTAAAATTACTGGTATTACCAAGGTTAAAAGAAGACCGGTTATCAAAAATGAAAGAAGGTGTGCGGCTGGTATTACTAAAGAACAACCGAATATCGCCGAGTTTTTTATTTAAATACCTGCTAAGGTTGGCCGTTACATTATAATCGCCGGTATTTAATCCATTCAGGTAAAATTCTCCTTTCAACTGCATATCCCATAACCTGTTTCGGGTGCGGTTGCGGTATTCCCCATGGAGTTTAATATTATAGAATGTTTCTGTTCCGTTTTTTATATCAGCTTTAATATTTTGCAAAGCGGCTCCTGCTTTTATAAACTGTGCCGGATTTTTAGGGTCAGGAAACTGGATTAATGAAAAATCATTTTCTACAATGGTCCATTTTTCTGCGATTGAAATGGTATCCGGCAAAACTAATTTTATATTATACCAATCATCATACAAAGTAGAATCCGGGCTTACATCTTTAAAATTATATTGATTGGTATTATATCTTATGCTATGCTGAGCCCTTAATCGTGGATAAAACAGGTATTCCGTTGTTGAATCGTTAACGGCAACAGAATCTGTTTTACCGATATCATAACTCTGTTGTAGAAATAAACTGCTGTTCTTATATATATTACCAGTTCTGATATTGGTAGAAAAAGGGTTGCGCAAAAACTGGGAGGCATTGCCAAGGTTTACATCAATGCCAAAGCGATCTTTAAAATTTGGACTTAGTAAAAAAGAATCATTTATGATACCGCCATTTTCTGAGGCCCTGATGGTATTACTCAGCAAAACGAGGTAACTGTTGTATCTTTTTCTTTTTCCCTGGTAGTTGGCAAAAAAACGAACGTTGTTATGATTATTATTTTGGTTTATAAATAAACCGGGCGCATTTATAAGGCGATAATCAAAGCCAGCATTAAAAGTTGGTTTTATATTTTGGGTATGCTGTGCCAGAATCATTTGTTCTTTACCGGAGGCAAGTTGGTAACCGAGCAAAGAAAATGGCCGGGTTGTCTTATAGAACTTTGTTTCTTCCAGCGTAAATTTATATATATCAAATGCATGAAAACCTGCATCCCACCCAGCTTTGGCTAAAGGTGCAAATATTAATGGAAATGCTGCAGCACCATTATTACCCAGGTATTGATAACTGGCGGGCACAGGGTAATAAACATTAAAATCATTTACGGTAGAATCCAGCGAGTAACGCTTAATGGCGTCCAGGTAGCGATAACTGATGGTGATAGAATCTTTCAGATCATCTCTTTGCTGAAAACCACTACTGTCTTTTTTTTGAGCAATATTTCTATTTGGAATTGTATTGCCCTGAAAGCCACCTTGTTTGTTTAATATACCTGGCTGTATTTGTGCATAGGCACTACAGGCAGAAAAAAAAATAAATATTGAAAAAAAAACGGTTTTCATTGGCGCTTATAACTGAGCAATCATTTCTTTAAAGATGTGCGTTAGTTTTGGTTCTGCTTCTTTTGCTGCCTGTAATACCTCTTCGTGGGTGATCACATTTTCTTCTTCTCTAATACCAAGATCTGTAATTACACTAATAGCAAAAACAGGAAGTCCCATATGCACTGCAGCAATTACTTCCTGCACGGTACTCATACCAACAGCATCGGCACCTAAAACCTGTACCATTTTATATTCTGCCCTTGTTTCAAAAGTGGGCCCTGTTACTCCAATATAAACGCCGGTTTTAATATCATAACCTGCAGCAATTGCAATTGCTTTTGCTTTTGCAATTAAATCTTTGTTATACGCTTCACTCATATCCGGGAAACGGGTGCCCAGCTCTTCTATATTTTTACCAATCAATGGATTTACCTGAAACTGGCTAATATGGTCGGTAATAATCATCAGGTCTCCAACTTTAAAAGAAGGATGGGTACCCCCTGCTGCATTGCTCAACATCAATTGCCGGATTCCGAGCATTTTCATTACTCTTATTGGAAATACTACATCCTCTGCATTGTAGCCTTCATAATAATGAAAGCGACCTGCCATTACCACTACCTGCTTACCCGCCAGCTCTGCAAAAATTAATTTTCCACTATGGCCTTTTACAGTACTAATAGGAAAATGAGGAATGTCTGCATAAGGAATTTCTACCGTTATATTTAATTCCTGTGTAAAACTTCCCAACCCACTTCCTAAAACAATACCCGCCTGCGGAACTGTTTTAATAATACTCTGTATATACGCCGTAGCTTCTTTAATTTTTGTCATCATATATTTTCTGTTCTAAGGTTTAAACGTACAAAAATAGGATAATTGAAATTGGGTTCGGTAAGAGAGATGGGAATTTGCATTTTTTTATAAAAGGGTAGCATCATGGGTTGAGGGTTGAGGGTTGAGGGTTGAGGGTTGAGGGTTGAGGGTTGAGGGTTGAGGGTTGAGGGTTGAGGGTTGAGGGTTGAGGGGTGGGAGGGGTGAGGGTTGAGGGTTGAGGGTTGAA
>JBBRFX010000236.1:0-3919 GCA_038241275.1 Chitinophagales bacterium | reverse complement strand
AAAAATAGAGCAATTAGAAGCAAGGATAAAAATTCTTGAAGCAGAAAATGCCTTTTTAAGAAATAAGAAAAATAGCAGCAATAGCCATATACCACCTTCGCAAGATCAAAACCGGGTTAAAAAAAATCAAAGCCTTCGGGCACCAACAAATAAAAAAGCAGGCGGACAGCCAGGGCATGAAGGCACAACTTTAACCTGTAGCAAAGTGGTAGATGTGATAGTAAAACATAGTCCTGCTCAATGCGATAGTTGCCACTTTAATCTTGATAGCACTAACGAACAACTAGTAAGCACAAGGCAACTAATAGATATACCTGCTATAGCTTTGCAATGTATAGAACACCAGGTATACAAAAAGCAATGTAGTTGTGGGCATACTACAGTTAGTGCTTTTCCAAAGCATGTAGCTTCTCCAGTACAATATGGCCCTAATGTAGAATCGTTAATAGGCTACTTACATGGGGCCATACCGGAATGCGATTATTCTTAACAGCATATTGGGATATGAACATTTTGTGATGGAAAAGAATGTGGCGTTTCAGCGTTTTGGAGGAATGCGATTATTGCTGAATGAATCGGATGGGTTATAGGAGTTTCAAAGGTTTCAAAGGTTTAAGAGGTTTAGGTGAAAGTAAATTTATAAGGTAAATAAAATCTGAACGATTTTTAAATCACATACTCCTAAAATGAATTTCAAACGTCTTATAGTAGAAATAAACTTTTGATAATGAAACAGAAAATAACTATTTGCATAAGCCTTCTTTTGTTAATCATTCAATATGCTTTTGGGCAGAATGAGCCGGGAGTATGGACATTTTCTGCAAAAAAAATATCCGCTAAAGAATATGAAGTTCATTATTCTATTAAAGTGCAGTCACCCTGGCATGTGTATTCGCAGTTTACAGAAGATGGAGGCCCATTGCCAACACAATTTACACTTAGTAAAAACCCACTTCTTATCATTAAATCAATGCCTGCAGAAATTGGGGTACTTAAAACCAAATATGAGGAAGTTTTTGATGTGGGTGTAAAATATTTTGAAGGCAATGTGGATTTTGTGCAAAGAGTGGAAATAAAATCGAATGCTAAAACAGTTCTAAAAGGTAACGTAGAATATATGCTTTGCAATGAAAGTCAGTGCCTTCCCCCGGCTAAACAGGCTTTTAGCATTGCTTTACAATAATGTTTTATTCATTCCTGAAATAATGATCTTTTTTAAATAAGAGGGTATCCGGTACACTACACAGATGTCAGGTCTTTTACTAATGAGTACGGGGACTGTTTCTACAATCCCCTCCATTTTATCCGGACCTGCATTCTAAAACTGTTCCCAATTACTCAATGGAAAATTAAGTTTAATGAATTCAAGGTATCAGCAATTTTACAATGAAATGATTGATGCTTTGGAGGTATGCAAAAATAAAAATTGTGACTTTATGAAGGAACTGGAATGTTCCTACCAAATATGCCATAGTTTTTGGGAAGAAATAAAATTATGGGTGGAACACTTTTCATTTAGCAGCAAACCCGAGGAAATAGAATTTTTTAAATTCCTGAAACCGGCCGTAACCGCTGAAATAGAATTCTATGGACTTATTTACCAGTGTGAACTGTTTAAGCCCGCAGACACGGAGGGCCTTCTTCCATTTTATTACAGGGAAGCGAAACGATACGCAAGGTTCCTGAAAGACAATATGGACTTTTATAATTATTATAAAAGTGGCACAGCCGATAAAGATGAAGAATATTTTTGCAGGATAGATGAGGATCATATTAATTATAACCGGGTAAAAATTTATGATATTTATCATTGCGTGGTTTCAAAATATGATTGCCAGATAACCGGGTATATCTCTCTCAGGAAATATTGCGTGTATTTAAAGGTGCAAATAAAAAAGCTTAGAATAAAATAATATTATACAATTTTTCTCATGTGCACTTTGGAATGGTAAAGTAAAGCCCCCTTGAAGTTAAGGGGGCTTTTGTATTTTTATCTTAATAAACTCAGGCTTGGTTGAAAAACTAGATTTTTTTTACATTAATCTCCCTTTTTACTTTGATTGATACAGGTACATCCCGTCCCATAACCCTAACAACCCCAGTAAAATTGCTTTTGGTTGCTGCCTTATTTAACAAGCCAGATTTTTCAAAAATAATATAAGTACCGGATTGGTTGCCTTTAAAATCTCTCATGTGTTCCATAATAGAATTATCACCGTTTTCGATTTTTTTTATAGTGGAATTAAAATCAATTTCTGCAAATCCATTTTCTACATCAATAAGAGTATATTTATTGTTCGCTTCAAACATTATTTCACCAGTTTGTTTTACAACCCTGTTCCAACTATCCCCCTTTTTTATTAAAGAATCAGGCAACAAATTAAAATTGTCTTGTAGGTTATTATTAAAAAAGCTTTCGCCAGTTAATTGGTTAATCAATTCTTCAACTTGCTTTTTTTCGCCCGAATTATAGGTAGTAAGGCCCGCCAAAACCTTATCTCTTATCGCATTTTTTCCCTCAACATCTATAATGCCTCCTTTAGAGTTTATAGTTACAATTATGGATGATCCTAGTATATCTGCCAGTAGTTTGTCTATTTGTTCTGCTTCATCCCCGGTTTTACTTGCATCAATAATTTGTTCTTTCCCATTATTGATCATAACAATATAGAATTGATCATAAGTTAGTTTTACCCTGTAATTATTAGAAGTATCTTGAGTTAATTCATAAATAAACCCAACGGTTGATTTATTTTCTGATACAACTTTTTTATTCTCTACCTCAAAAGTGGATATCTTTTCATTTTTGATTGTGTAATAATATTTTACATTTTCAATTGGAGATATGGCAAAAGAAAAATGCTGCCCTTTATCATAGTTATTGCATGAGCATAACAAAGGAAATAACAGCCCAAAAGAGACTTTTCTAATCATTTTTTTTAAAATCATAATTTACTTCTTATAATGTGTTAATCTTTTTAATATGCTTATTGAGAGATTAGGCATTGGTACTGAAAAACCTATTCAATTTACTATTATTTTTGCTACCGCTTATGTTGTATAAACAGTTACATTATCCAAGACTTTTGAAGTAGCAGAAGTTAGCCCCTTTTCAATACCCAGATCCATAAAATCAATATTAGCTATTGGTTCATCCCCAGCATAGTGATAAGGTGAAAAATCTGGATATCTTTCGGTCTAAGGGGTCTATTTGAGTGAACCTTCATGTTTGCGGGCCGTAATTTTTAAAGCCGTAATCGTACAAGTTCAGGTCTGCATCTTCCCACAGTTCTTTATCAATATAAAGATATTGGTTCTTTAATTGTCCTTCATTTGCATCGCCTAATTTCTACCTGCATCGGTAGAACTTATTTTGAGTTAAATTTTAAAAACCAGATAATCTGATACATTAACAAATGCCTAAATCTGTTTTTATTCCCAAAATTTTTCACCTTCTTTTTCCATATAACAGGTCAGAAATTCAGTAAATGAGTTTGCAGCAATTGGCCAATCCTTTCTCTCATCTATTGGTCGAGAAATTGTAATTCTTCCAGCGCTCTCGAGGCTGCAATCGATTAATAATTTATCCGAATCTCCCAGGAAGTTTCCAATCACCAACTCCTCATTTTCATTGTCATTAGGTCTGTCCGCTTTTTCACGCTCTGTTGTTAAAAGAGCTTCCTCGGGAGACATAATATACAACCCCCATTGACCATAATTGACATCAAAAAACAAATTAGCTTCCTTTGCATTGAGCCAAAATTCCTTCAAATCATTGGGAATTTTAAGTGGATATCCTGCTGAAAAATCAGCTACTTCATCTGAAAAGTCACAAGCAAATTCCTGTATTGTCTCTTCATTATTATGGTTAGCCTTCCTTGGCTTAGACCATTCTGCTTTAAGTTGATTTATTATTTTT
>JBBRFX010000235.1:0-3974 GCA_038241275.1 Chitinophagales bacterium | reverse complement strand
CGTGAATACCTGTACTGGCTGGAAAATACATTCAGCGGTGATACAAATATCATTTACAAAGCACTCCCGGACACTCTTGTGTGGAGAGAGGAGTTAGCTTATAACGAGCCTTATGTAGAGTACTACTTTAGGTATCCTTCGTATAATTATTATCCTGTAGTTGGAGTAAAATGGCAGCAGGCGTACGATTTCTGTATCTGGAGATCAGATAGGGTGAATGAATTAAACCTGATGAAAAAAGGTTACCTTAAAAAAGATGCTGCCAAAAGAGAAATGAAAGGTGGTGGCGCAGACGGTTCTTTTAATACAGAAACATACCTGATGAACCCTGAAATGATCCAGGGAAGAGGCAAACCAAAAAAATCTGATTTACAGGATGTAAACGGTAAACCACGTTCTACAGTAAGAATGGAAGATGGTATCCTTAATATGGGCTATCGCCTGCCAACTGAAGCAGAATGGGAATATGCTGCTTATGGTTTATTAGATCAAAACCCTAGCCCACGTAAAAAAGAAAAAGGATCCGGTGAAGAATTACGTTCTAACCAACAAATATATTCTTGGAGTAAAAATCCGAATGGATTAAGAGATAACCGCAGAGGTAGCTGGCAGGGTAAATTTCTTGCAAACTTTAAACGTGGAAGTGGTGACAATATGGGTATTGCAGGTGGTTTGAATGATAGGGCTGCTATTCCTGGTAATGTGAAATCATTTTATCCAAACGCTTTTGGCTTGTATAATATGAGTGGTAATGTAAGTGAGTGGGTAGGTGATGTATACAGACCTATGACTTCTACAGATGCTCAGGACTTTAACTACTTCCGTGGTAATAAGTTTCAAAAATATTACAAAAACAGCGGCGGTGAGTATGAAAGAGACAGTATGGGCCGATTGAAGAAAACAGATATTTCTGATGAAGAGGTTAAAAACCGTACCAACTATCAAAAAAATAATGTAATAAATTATCTTGATGGCGATACTGCAAGCCAGGTATTTTATGGCTATGGTGTTACTTCACTTATCAGTGACCGCTCAAGGGTAATTAAAGGTGGTAGCTGGAACGACAGGGCTTATTGGTTATCTCCCGGCACACGCCGCTATATGGAAGAAGATCAGGGAGCAAGCACAGTAGGTTTCCGTTGCGCTCAAACTTACCTTGGACCTCCGGAAGGACCAGGATTTAAAGAGGGCAATATCTTTGGAACAAAAAAACAAAATTCAAGAAAGAAAAAATAATAAAATATTAGTAAAAAAACCTCCCATAGTATGGGAGGTTTTTTTATGTCATTGATTTAAAGCATATACTTATTTTTGAAAAATGAATATACCTGAACTTTATGCCTTGTATTTACAACACCCATCTGTAGAAACAGATACACGAAAATTAAATAAAGGAGATATCTTTTTTGCATTGAAAGGACCCAATTTTAATGGTAATCTATATGCACAAAAGGCGTTTGAAGCCGGCGCATCCTATTGTATTTGCGATGAGGTTACCAACTATTCTCACGAGCATATTATCATTGTAGGGGACTGCCTGAAAAGTTTACAACAACTGGCCAAATACCACCGCCAACAGTTTAAAATCCCGTTTATTGCTATTACAGGCAGCAATGGTAAAACAACTACCAAAGAATTGGTGAGTGAAGTACTTTCTACTTCCTACAAAACTTATACAACACAAGGAAATCTGAATAATCATATTGGTGTACCACTCACCCTGCTTAGGATAAAAAAAGATGCCGAAATAGCCGTTATAGAAATGGGTGCCAATCACCAAAAAGAAATAGAAGGCTATTGTGCATACACTTTACCTACTCATGGCATTATTACCAATTGTGGCAAAGCCCACCTGGAAGGATTTGGTGGCGAAGAAGGAGTAAAAAAAGGTAAAGGAGAGCTGTTTAATTTTATCCGGGAAACTAATGGTACAGCTTTTATTAATGTAGATTACGATTACCTTGTAGAAATGAGTGTCGGTATAAACAAAGTAATTCCGTTTGGAGAAAGATGCGGTGACGTAACCGGCAATATCACCTATGATGATACTTACCTTGAAGTGAGTATTACTAAAGGTGCCAATCTACCTTGTATTAAAACACAACTGGTGGGCGGTTACAATCTTCCAAATATTCTTACTGCAGTGTGTGTAGGCAAGGCATTTAATGTTGCTGATGAAGCTATTAAAGCAGCACTTGAAAATTATGCGCCAACCAACAGCAGATCTCAGTTGGTACATAGCAGCAGTAATAAAATTATCCTGGATGCATACAATGCCAATCCCACCAGCATGAAAGCTGCCATTGAAAATTTTGCTCAGATGGAAGGCGATAAAAAAGTTTTAGTACTGGGTGGGATGATGGAATTGGGTGAAAGCAGCCTTAAAGAGCACCAGGATATCATACATCTCATCTTAAAATATCCATGGCATGCCATAGTGCTGGTGGGTAAAGATTATATCAACCTTCCCGAAAATTTTATACATTTTACCAATTCATTTGAAACAAAAGAATGGTATCAGCAGCAAAAATTTAAAAATACTCTGGTGCTTATTAAAGGTTCAAGGAGTATGCAAATGGAAAAGGTTTTAGAATGATTTTAATAAGAGCATAATAGCACTTACATTTGCATCCCGATAAAAAGGGAGTTTATTTCTCTTTTAATAAATTGCTTTAGGGTATTACTGTTCTTAATCTTTAAAATATTAAATGGAGACGTGTCCGAGTGGCTGAAGGAGCACGCCTGGAAAGTGTGTATATGGGTAACTGTATCGAGAGTTCGAATCTCTCCGTCTCCGCACCTATATCAACCCTTGATTTTCAAGGGTTCTTTTTTTGTAGCACAGAAGAAATTGTTATTAAAAACACTTTCATTCTATGTAAAATGTTTTACACTGCCGAATCTCCTCGCTAACAAAATGCATTCATTACTTTTTTGTAAATGAAGTAGAAAGAGTTAAAGGCAGAGATTGGTTTGTTATGTAGTAGTAAAGACGAAAAGGCATTGCAATAAAACTTTCTATTAACTAAGAATACTGAAAAAGTTCCGAACCCTTTTTGGAGAAACACTGCATACGGGTAACTGAATCGTTCCGGGCGTTTGGAACAAATATCCCCGTATCTGACAACAATTTTATTCAGGCTTATTGTATATTCCCAAACAAATTGTCTGCATTTAATGTTGTAGCAGCCATTACTTCATCTACCTCAATATTTTTTATTGCTGCAATTTTTTTAACCACTTCTGTAAGATAGCTGCTTTCATTCCTTTTGCCACGATATGGAACCGGAGAAAGATAAGGTGCATCGGTTTCCAAAACAATATGTTCCATGCTTATATGAGGTAATACATCGGCTAGCCCGGAATTTTTATAAGTTACTACTCCACCTATGCCTAATAGAAAATTACTCTCAATGATCTGCTTTGCTTCATCCAGGTTTCCTCCAAAACAATGAAAAATACCTTTTAACCCAGTGAAAGCATACTTTTTTATAACGTTAATGGTTTCCTGCATGGCACTCCTGGTATGCAATACAAGTGGCAATTGATATTGCAGTGCCAATAAAATCTGTCTTTCCAAAGCAATACATTGCTCTTTTTTAAAATTGGTATCCCAGTAAAAATCAAGGCCGGTTTCGCCAATAGCCGAAAATTTCCTTTGTTTTAAATACTCCTCAATAATGGTCAACTCCTTTTCATAATCCGCCTTTACAGAGCAGGGATGTAATCCAATCATCGAAAAACATACCCCCTTAAATTTTTCTTCCAGAGCAATCATATCAGAATGGGTATTGCTGTCAATAGCCGGCAAATAAAATTTTGATACTCCTGCTGCGCCCGCCCTTTCTATCACAAGCTCTATGTCCTGTTCAAACTCTTTTACGTATAAATGGCAATGAGTGTCTATCATATTCGGGATTCCGGCTCCAGTTTTTACCGGTATTTAACTGGATTTAAAAAAAAGAAAAAATAAT
>JBBRFX010000234.1:0-4240 GCA_038241275.1 Chitinophagales bacterium | reverse complement strand
GGCACAATGCCTTTTTTATCTGGCAAAAAACTATTGTAATTGTAACTGTGCACAGCACTGTCTTTAGAAATATGAAGTTTTGCATTGCTGTTAATGGGAAAATAATTATCCGCATCATCATACACATGATATTGTGTTTTTACATTACGGGCTGTCTCATCTATAATGCTATCCCTGCCAGTACCACCAATAATTCTAAGATTTATTTTCTTATCTAAAGCACCGGTTATCTTATAAATGTCGTTTCCCGCCAGGCCATAAATTCTTATTTCATCTGTTTCTTTTTTATTAAAAATGCGGGAGTAGTATGGGGTTGCATCTTTCTTGCGATTTTTTCCTATTTTAAAAACTTTTACTTCCGTTGTCAGATCTGGTAAATAATTTACTTCAATGTATTCATCTTTGGCCGTTCCCACAACTTCCGATTCTTCGGCTAAGAGACCATAATATTCTTTTGCCCACTCAACCAGGTGTCCTCTCCTTGACTTTAGCTTAGCAATCAGTTCTTCTCCCCTGATAGTAAAAATCTCGGGCGGCATGGCTCGCACTGCTGAAAACAGAACGCTGTCAGTAAGTTGCTGCTGCATGTTCACGGCGATACTTTCCCATTCTACGCCCGTCATTTTATTGGTAACCAACCTGTCTAAAACCCGGTTAATGGTAGCTAAACCTTTTACATTTTTAATATCATAGTCATATTCTTTTAAAAATTGCATGCCTGTCATAAGGATAACTAGATTCAGTAACACTCCATTGTGAGTAGAGTAAGCCTGGTCACGATCTGTAGGTACCGGTACATAAATTACCTGGTCACCGTCTTTTTTTATTCCCCATTTCCATTGGTCGGCGTGACGATCAAAATCTCCTATCATCATATCCAGCAACCGGGCTCTTGCAAAAGCAGGTTGGTCTACGCTGTATTTCGAATCTTTTAAAATATTAGGCAGCATTTCCTCTGTGTCTTCAAATTCTTTAAAGTTTCCAAGGTTATCTGCATTGCTCCAATCACCTTTTGGGCGCTGCTCCAGCAGATACACTTTACCTGCATATTTTTTATTCAATGTATCCAATGCTTTTTGCTCTGGTAAATAAAAATACTGTGGTAAAGTATGATGCATGCCAATTGCTTCGGCCAGCTTAGGCACAGCGAGTGCGCCATAGGGATTTGACATCGAAATCTCATCGTTCACAATATCAAATAAAAAGGTATTGTAAAATATTTTTGGAATTACTTTATCTAAAGATTTATCTACAGACCGAAGTGCATACTCTTTACCTCCTTTTAATTTTAGATGTAAAGATTTGGATTGATTGCTACCACCTTCTTTGTAAGATATCAGCCCGCCTTTCAGCGTATCTAAAATAATGATGGGTAGTTTAACCTGTTCTGTCCATTCATTGCGGTAATTTCTTCCCCAGAACCATTGGTAAAAAGTTGATTTCTCATATTGGGGTCCTGCACTCACTGTTTTATAGCCTGTCTCAAGACTGTTGCCTGGCGTTTGCGTAAAAACATTGGTCGAAATACCAATACTAAGAATTAATAAGTAGCTTTTTTTTAATAAGATGCGTATCACAGAAGAGTTTAGTGTAGGTTAATCTAAAAGTTTGCCAAAGATGATTGTGATGAAAGCCATGGATAGGACAAAAGTCTGCATGGGAATGTAATAATTATAAGCATTTTGCAATGTGCAGGTTTTGGATGCAGTTGTAAGATCTTTCTTAAAAAAGTAAGTACGCAGTCATTAAGCAGGAGATCCTTCCGGCAACATCAAAGATATCAGGAAGATAAAAATGATCATGCAGGCTGGGAAACTGATTATGCAATAAATGATTGACTGCCTTTTTCAACTCTATTAGCTGGTATAGGTAGATATATTAAGATTAGCAATGAATAAAATTAAATATTCAAATTAAACTTATGTTGTATCCAGCCAGTAGAAAAACCATAAATGATGAGCGCAAGAACTGCCAGCACAATAACAATCATTATTATACCAGTTGCAGGATTTCTTTTTTTAGTAACTGTGGTTGCTGAAAGATTGTTGTTATTGTTGTTGTGAGAAATTGCTTTGCTGGCTTTTATTATTTTACCGGCATACAACAGGGTAAACTTATCTACATCAGATTGCGTGTTCACAACTTGTTCGGCAATAAAGATCTCATTGTTGTTTTGTATTTCAAAAGCCTGGAGTGTAACAGGCAGGTCTTCTCTTTTAATATCCATAATAAAAATTTTATAGTTAGTAACCTGTTACTACTAACAATTATGCTGCCACCTATCTAAAAATGGCAACTATACAATTAAATAGAATTGCTCAATCTAAACAGGAATTTTAAATGCCTGTTTAAAACATATGTGATGATGCAGGATCAGCATGGAAGGTTATGCTATTGTTATTAAAAATACTGGTTATAATTTGGCAGACCTTATCTTACCGGGTATAAAATATAGTCGCTATTGCTTTACAATTAATATTACCGGAAACAAATTAAATATTGTAGAAGCAAACTAATCCTGAGAAAAAAATTACTCAATTTGTAATTCGAAAGCATCATTTTATTTAGATAAATATTGAATCTCCGTGATTTAGATACTGGCATGATTATTTTATTATGCTACCTATTATTCATATAAAATTTATTGTTATGGACAAGATGGAAGTAAAAGGAAACTGGAACGAATGGAAGGGGAAATTAAAAAAAGAATACGGAGATCTAACTGACGATGACCTGGCTTATGAAGAAGGCAAGGACGAAGAGTGGTGGGGAAGGATTCAGCAAAAAACAGGTAAAGCAAAAGATGATTTGGTTAAATGGTTAAAAGATCTCGGATAATCAAAAAGGCTGTCCTAAAAGTGATGGTTTCACAAATGGTAACAAAGAAGGCAAAGAGACAACGATTGACTATCTAAAGATTAATTCGTTTCCATTCTATTTCTTTGCGTTCTTACTGTGAATTATGTTTCTTTTTGAGACAGCCTGTTTTTGTTTGAGAATGAAATTTTACCAAAATTAAAATTCTGAATTCATCCTTAAAAAGTAACACTACAATCTCAAAACAATTTTTAACTTTTAAATTTTTAAAATATGCAATGGTTAGGCCGCAGGGGAAGTTCAAATGTTGATGATCGTCGTGGTATATCCGGCGGAGGCCTGGCAGCCGGTGGCGGTATTGTGGGTGTTATTATTTACCTCGTCTTTTCTTTTTTAGGCGGGGGCGATATTGACCCTTCCCAGATACCGCAAATTTCAGCACCAACCACGCAAACTACCTTATCTCCGGAAGAACAAAAGGCAGACGATGACAGGGCACAGTTCGTAAAAGTAGTATTGGCCGAAACAGAAGATGTTTGGAACAAAGTTTTTGCAGATCAGGGTCAGCAATACATTGAGCCCACGTTAGTCTTATTCCGTGATGGCGTTTCATCTGCATGTGGTTCGGCAAGCTCAGCTTCCGGCCCTTTTTATTGCCCCGGCGATAACAAACTGTACATAGATCTTTCTTTTTATCAGGACTTACAAAACAAATTTAATGCTCCGGGCGATTTTGCCATGGCTTATGTGGTAGCGCATGAAGTAGGACATCATATTCAAAACTTAAATGGCACTGCAGACAAAATGCAGCAGTTGCGTGCAAGATCCGGAGAAGTAGAAGCCAACCGCTATTCTGTAATGATGGAATTGCAGGCAGATTTTCTTGCTGGTGTATGGGCCCACTACACAAAAAATAAAAATCTGCTGGATGCAGGCGATATTGATGAGGCGCTCAGTGCTGCCAATGCCATTGGCGATGATCAGTTACAAAAACAATCAACCGGCCAGGTGGTACCCGATGCATTTACCCATGGCACATCTGCCCAGCGGATGTACTGGTTTAAAAAAGGTTATGAAACCGGCGATCTTAAACAGGGTGATACATTTAATGATCCTTCTCTTTAAAAAAATATTTTTTATGAACAATGACAATGATCACAACAAATCAATAAACCCCGACGATTTGCCACAAGAATGTTTTAAACAAAAAGAAATATATCAGCATAAGCAGCCGCAGGATTGGGGTAAGCCGCTTGAAGACGATGATAAGGAAAAAAAAGAAGAAGAAAAATTAGCAGGTAAACCTTCTAAAAAAACACAAAAAGAAGAAGGTCTTAACGAAGAAAAAAGCGAAGCTGACCAGGGAGCTTTTGAAGGTTTTGAAGATCATTCAACTTAGGAACTTTTACCATTAACCTGTTTA
>JBBRFX010000233.1:0-4261 GCA_038241275.1 Chitinophagales bacterium | reverse complement strand
CATCTACTGCAGCAATGCCTTTTGTGAATTTGGAATCAAATTCTTTTAAGGCTTCAGTTAAATCCTTAATATCAACTGCTGTTCTTCTTTCAGCAGCAAGTTTTGCAGAACTTATTTCCAGGAAATACCTTGTCTCTATTAGTGATGCAAAATCATCTTTATTAAAAGTGATAATATCTGCAAATATGGTATCCAATATTTTTAAATTGAACCCCGCTACATAAGTTCCGCTTTGTGGTGAGGTTATTAAAAGGCCATAAAACTCCAATTTTAAAATAACCTCCCGTATGTATCCCCTGCCTACGCCAAATCGCTCAGCCAAGATCCGCTCCGCTGGTAAACGATCGCCGGGTTTTAACTGACCACTCGAAATAAGTAATTTAATTTGCCTGATAATTTTATCAACCGGATTTTCAATAACAATGGCCTCAATATTTTCAAATACGCCTGAATTTTCCATACACAAGTATAAAATTGGGTATCCAATAATTGGTTAACCAATATAAAAGTATGGAATAAATTTTCTATTAAACAAAAATTATTTAAAATATTTTTTGAAGGGATATTTGTTGGGGTGGCTATTCATTAAAAATGTAGCCGCTCTGGAAGGAGAAAAAGGGAAAATCAACCTCATAGTAAAGAGTCATGATTGTACCGAATCAAAAATGTACGTATTAAAGGCGGCTATTCCTTATATCTATCTACCGGATGTATTCAGGGTTAGTATTACTTTACCAGGAAAGTGTTTCTACTGTCCATTATTTTTTGCAAATGCACTTTCATTGCTTTTTCAGCGGCTTCGGGGTTAGATGCTTCAATAGCGTCTAAAATGCTATGGTGTTCAGGAATGGAGGTTTTGGTTCTGTCGGTATCACAGATATTGTTCTCCACAATTACTTTAATCAAATCAGGGATTATGATAAGTAACATCGACTCAATTACAGAATTTTTTGTAGCTGAAGCCAGTTTGATATGAAAGAGCATGTCTTCCTGCACCACTGACGACCCATTTTTTGCTTTTGCATCATATTCTGCCAGGGCATCTTTCATGAATTGGATATCTTCATCGGTGCGCCGCTCTGCTGCAAGTGCTGCGGCATTAATCTCCAAATAATACCTTGCTTCAATCATAGAAGCGAAATCGCCTTTATTAAAATTGATGATATCGGTGAAAATACTGTCTATTATTTTAAGGCTAAACCCAGATACATACGTACCACTTTGGGGAGAAGTTTTTAAAAGGCCATAAAATTCGAGCTTCATAATTGCCTCCCTGATATACCCACGCCCTACCCCAAAACGCTCTGCCAAAATACGCTCTGCCGGCAAACGGTCGCCCGGTTTAAGCTGGCCTGAAGATATTAGGTTCCTGAGTTGCTTTATAATCTTATCAACGGGATTTTCTAACCTGATAGCTTCAATATTTTCAAATGCCTTTAATATCTCCATGATATTTCATTTAGATTTTAATATCCTCTTCTTAGAATAAATCCAATAAAAATAATGATTTGCAATGAATTATTTGCAGATATTGAAACTTAAATTAAAAACGACATTAGCTTCATCCGGAACTGTTTTTAAAGGGGTTGTTCATGATGTAATCATTTGTTTAACCGGCAATTTTTTTTTTATAATGAATAACATGTAATATTGACCATGTGGCAGCATCGGATAAATTGGCTCAGATCTATGCAATAAATTACTATGAATAAATAATGCATCCCCGGCTTTCAATTCTAAATAAACCAGCTCCATGGTTCCAACTAGTGTTATGTTAAGAATAAAATGATGTATTTATATGTGAATGGTCAATGGTGGGTAGTGACTATTCGCAATTGCAATTCACGCTTAAGTTAACATGAGTACAACAATGTATTGCAGCCTTTATTGGTAGTCATTCAGTTCATATTAAAAAGCCCGACTTTTTGCAGGTAATCAAAAATAAGAAAGTGTACTTTTTTGTAACCGGGAATCCAATGCTTTTGTTAACAGGCTTTCTCATAGGGTGTTAAACTGCTCATCACTTGACAGCATTTATTTGGCTGCTGGTAAAACTTTGAATGCCACTTGAACTGGTGCGGCATAAAATTTAGCCTGCTCAATTAAATAATTCCTGAAACCCGTTTCAGTTGTAAAAAAAGTTTCACTTTTTTCCCAACCGGCATAGAACCTATATGTAAATGGATGTTTTTTATTTACATCAGCCGATATATAATATGTATTCTGCACATCAGTTCCTTTGTTCGGAGTTTGTCCTGTTTTATAAACAGCAGTTGGCGGAAGCATAATACTCATTCCCAACTTATCCTTATTTTCTGATTGCTGATCGAATGTGTAAATCAATGCTGTTGTTTTATTGTGAAGTTCTTTTACTTCCTTACTGTGAAGATTTACAATACCTGTTACTATTTTTGCTTTAGCAGGAGCATTCTTTACTGATACCTTGCTTTGATAAAAATATTGCCCACCCCAGATGCTGATTTCTTCGGTTACGGTTACTGCAGAAATTCCATCAAGTACTTTCCATTCAGGATAAGTTAAACGAATAACAGCACGAACAGGGCCATCAGAAATTTTGGAATAAATAACCCTGCCCATATTTACAGCCCCAAGCCGTACCAATGAATCCTTTCCGTTAACAGTAACAATCATTGCAAGCGAACCAGCTCCGAGCGATTTGCCAACTTTTAAAATATCCATTCCCCAGGCAGACTGTACATGATAATTATCGGCAGGATTAACACCTACTTCATCCATCATCATCTTTGAAGTTGTTTTACCCCAGATATCTTTTCCATTGCGTACATCTAAATAAATCCTGAATCCAACTTTATCATTTTCCCATGCCGGGCCTTCGGTAAGAAACGGAGGCAACTTTACAACATTAAAATCTGCACCCAACTGACCAGCAGGAATTGAATCTTTTAATAAATCAGATCCAAACGTATCATCTGCATTTTTACGTATGTGTCGTGCATGTGCCCTTACAACAGATTTTACAGTTGCAGGTGAATTACTAATCGAAAACTGCAAAAAAACTTTCTCCAATGGTTTGAAACTTTGTAAAAAAACAATCTCATCCCATTTACAATCACCGTTCAAATCATCATGCTGCAAAACGTATGGTCTGTTATTTTTATCACTTACAATCACATACTTTGATGCTGGTATTAAACCGGTATTCTTTTCTAACTGATTTCTTGAAATAACAACCAGTTCATCATTACGATGCGTATTTAAAGGATTAATCAGAACAAATTGCGTGCTCTTTTGTGCATGAACAACCGACGCCATTATAACGGCAAAAAAGACAAACACTATTTTCTTACTGCCCATAATCATTAATTTATTTGATATAAGTTTTTCGTAACGGGCCATCATTATAAATTTAATTACTCCCCTAATTTAATTAACTCAACAATGTTTTTAAAAAAGCAGGATGCAATGCAGTGCACAAATATATACGCTCAAACTACTTATTACTAATGGTAATATAAAAACAATATTATAGGCGCTGTATCTACTGTTATATTTATACAACCGGGAGAAATGATAAGTTAAGAAACTATACAAAACAATTGATAAAATTTCAATAGCAGGATTTAAAAGCATAATTCCATTTGAAAATAATTGAAATGGAATTATGCTTTTTCGTTACTAAATCAAACTATCGCATTGCTTATATCTACCAAAAAATAGTGTACAAAGCTGCCAGTACCCCACATACAATCAAGGCGCCTACTGCAAAGGAAGGATTCATTTTAAACATGCTCTTATCAACTTCAAGCCCATGTGGCTTAACACCTTTTCTATTTTCGTACATACTAATAAGTGCCATTCCAAATACACAGATCAAAAACACAAAACCCATCCTGTCTAAAAAAGGTATTTCATAAATACCATCTGCATTGGCTTTCGCAAAATTGAATTGTTCTAAAAACTGCAGGTTCATAAAGCCCGGTAAAAACTTAAAGAACAAAGAGAATGCAAAACCACCTACTGTTGCAAACAAGGCTGCATTAGAAGTTGTCTTTTTCCAGAAAAAACCAAGAATGAACATGGCGAAAATACCGGGGCTTACAAAGCCGGTGTATTCCTGTATGTATTGAAAGCCGCCTTTTTTATCGATTCCCATCAACGGGGCAATGATTACTGCCACCAACATGGCAACTACCACGGTGATCTTTCCCACCTGCACCATCTTCTTCTCATCTGCACCGGGTTTCAATCTTTTTTTGTAAACATCCAAAGTAAATATGGT
>JBBRFX010000232.1:0-4266 GCA_038241275.1 Chitinophagales bacterium | reverse complement strand
TAGATGCAGTTAATAATTATATGATTGTTTAATAATTTTTATGAAGATAAGATTCCAATGCCAATAGCGTGCCTGATATGACATTGGGATTGATTTACCCGGCTATTTCTGTATACCTGCTGCCTTTTCGTCTGTTCCCTCCAATTTGTACAATTCTTGACTCATTGAAATTATTCAATGTAAATTTGCGCTGCTTAAACGTTTACAAGCGCTTCTATTCAAAAACATTTTTTAAATGAAGATATTATTAAAATACCTGAGGCCCTATCGTGGCCTGATGGCGTTTACCCTTTTTTTAGCTGCTATCAATATTTGTTTTTCATTAATTGACCCCATCATATTAGGTAAACTGGTAAACCTGGCTGCCGACCATCAAAGTGTAAAACCCGGTGGTAAATATGACTGGGATGGTTTTTTTGGCAATTTTAGCTGGAGCAATCCGGGGGTATTAGCCCTGCTGGTAGCATCCATAACAGTAGCCATGATCAGCCGTATTGCCAAGGCATTCCAGGATTATTTTTTAACCACCATCACACAGCGTTTTGGTGCCAATGTATTTACCGATGGATTGCAGCATGCCATGAAGCTGCCTTATCAGGAATTTGAAGATCAGCGCAGCGGCGAAACATTAAGCATCCTGCAAAAAGTAAGAATAGATACGGAAAAATTTATAGCAGCATTCATCAACATATTATTTCCGGTAATTGTAGGAATCATTGTGGTAGCTGTTTATTCTACCAGCATTCACTGGAGCCTGCCATTTATTTATTTCGGAGGTATTTTTATGCTTGTAATCATTACCAATGCACTGAGTAAAAAAGTAAAGCGCATACAAAAAAGTATTGTAGCACAAACTACTTCGCTGGCCGGAGCTACCACAGAATCATTAAGAAATATAGAACTGGTAAAAAGCCTTGGACTTACCCAACAGGAAATTTTGAGACTTAATAAAAATACTTACAAAATACTTGGACTGGAAATTACCAAAGTAAAACGCATACGTACTGTAAGTTTTATACAGGGCACTTTTGTAAATACGTTGCGACAGGTAATTTTATTTATGCTGATGTGGCTGATTTTTAAAGACAGGATGAATGCAGGCCAACTGGTAACCATGCAGGTATTTTCATTTTTTGTTTTTGGCCCATTACAGGAGGTTGGTAATATCATTTTGTCTTACCGGGAAGCTGAAGCATCCCTAAACAATTTTGATATATTGATGAAGAAAGCTCCCGAAGCGGTGGCCAGCAATCCAAAACACATTGGCGAAATTGTGTCATTGGTTTTTGATAAAGTTGGTTTTAAACATAGCTCTGCTGCGCAAAAAGCAATTGGTGAAATTAGTTTTACTGCAAAAACAGGAGAAACCGTTGCTTTTGTAGGCCCCAGCGGCAGTGGCAAATCTACCCTTATGAAATTGTTGGTAGGTTTATACCGCCCGCAGGAAGGGCAAATATTATACAATGGAATTGATGAAAACAATATCAGTTTTGAAGACCTGCGAAGCCAGATAGGTTTTGTTACGCAGGATACCAACCTGTTTAGTGGCAGCATTAAAGAAAATTTATTATTTGTAAATCCAACAGCTACAGAATCAGACCTGCATGATGCTTTGGAAAAAGCTGCCTGCACCAACCTGGTGAGCCGTGCAGAAAAAGGCCTGGATACGATGATTGGCGAGGGTGGATTAAAACTCAGTGGCGGCGAAAAACAACGTTTGTCTATTGCCCGTGCTTTGCTGCGCAAACCCAACCTGCTTATTTTTGATGAAGCCACTTCCGCACTCGATTCTTTAACAGAAGAAGAAATTACCAATACCATTAAAGATATTTCTGCCAGTAAAGATCAGATCACCATTTTGATTGCACACCGGCTAAGTACCATTATGCATGCAGATAAAATTTATGTGCTGGAAAAAGGAGATGTTGTAGAAACGGGCACACATCAAAACCTGCTTGAAGAAAAGGGATTGTATTATGCCATGTGGCGCCAGCAGATTGGTGAAAGAAAAAAAGCAACAGTGTAATATAACTACCAATGACAGGAATAAAAGATTAAAAAATATCAATTCGTGTTTATTCGTGTCATTGGTGGCCACATAAATATTCGAATCAAAAAATAAAATAAAATGGACTACTTAAAATTACTTGGCCTGGCTGCCGGCACCATCACTTCCATTACTTTTTTACCGCAGGTGATACATATTTATAAAACAAAATCGGCAAAAGATCTTTCGTTGAGTATGTTGTGCCTGCTAATTTTAGGAGTGAGTATGTGGTTGACTTATGGAATTATAGTTAAAGATGTGGCCATCATTTATACCAATAGTATGGTACTTTTCATGAGCCTGGTAATGTTGTATTTCAAATTCAGATTTAAACAATAGAAAAAACAAAAGAATGACAGAAGAAAAAAAAACACCCACGCCTAATTTTTTATGGAGCATTCTTGCCATGCGCTGTCCCCGATGCAGAAGGGGCCCCATGTTTAAAGACCCTAACCCTTACCGGAAGTTAAGCCTGAAAAATATTTCTGACATGCACGACAACTGCCCGGTGTGCAACCAAAAATATGATATGGAACCTGGCTTTTGGTATGGCACCGGTTATGTGAGTTATGCCCTTGCAGTGGCCATGTCTGTGGCTACATTTATTGCGTGGTGGGTATTAATTGGTGTATCAGTAAGCGATAACAGGGTAATGTATTGGTTCATTTTTAACAGTGTTGTACTGGTAGTAGCACAGCCCTGGATGATGCGGATGAGCAGGGTGATTTATATGCGCTTTTTTGTAAGCTACGATACGAATTTTGATAAAACGAGGCCAAAAGAATTTGAATAAGAAGGCTGACAAATAATTGGTCTGAAATGTTGCCCACAGGTATGTAGATGAAGTGCTTGCGACGCAACGATGATGCTATGAAAAACTGCTGCTGGTATTGGGAATTGTGAATGGTGAATGGTCCAAATATCTAAAGCTTGAATATTTGTGCAAAGCCTTAAATGAAAAGTGTCTGCTGTAGTTTGTAAATCTATAATATTAATTTGTTTTTGAATAGTGAATGGTCCATATTGACTATTGACCATTGCCTATTGACCATTCACCATTCACGGAATAAAATCTTCTTAGTCGATATTTTCAATAATCCCTGCAATGCCCTGTCCGCCGCCCACGCAGGCTGTTACGATACCATACTTTTTCTTCAATCTTTTCATATCATTTACAAGTTGAATGGTAAGCTTGCAACCGGTACAACCCAGCGGATGACCCAGCGCAATGGCACCGCCATTAATATTAACGATAGCAGGATCTAAACCCAGTTCACGAATAACCGCCAGGGATTGAGACGCAAAAGCTTCATTCAATTCAAAAAGATCGATATCGGCTAATGTCATTCCCGCCTGTTTTAAAACCTTGGGCACTGCTTCCACGGGGCCTATTCCCATCAGGCGTGGATGTACGCCTGCACTGGCTACATTTACCAGTCTCGCAATAGGTTTTAATCCCAGCTCATTGATTATTCTTTCACTCATTACTATTACAAATGCAGCGCCATCACTGGTTTGAGAGGAGTTGCCTGCTGTAACCGAACCTCCAACAGCAAATGCTGGTTTCAGTTTGGCAAGGCCTTCGGGTGTGGTATCTGTTCTCACGCCCTCATCTGTATCCACTACATAAGTTTTTGTTTTGCGTTTTCCTTTTTCATCTACGTAAACCTGCTCTACATTTATTGGCAGAATGCCGCTTTTAAAATAACCTTCTTTTATAGCATTGGCTGCTTTCATATGACTGTTGTAGCTAAATAAATCCTGGTCTTCCCGGCTCACATTAAACTCTTTGGCCACCGCCTCTGCTGTAAGGCCCATGCTCAGGTAATAGTCAGGTTCGTCTTTTGCAATTGCATAAGAAGGCACTGTTTTCCATCCTGCGGTGGGCACCAGGCTCATACTTTCTGTACCACCGGCAATAATACATTCGCCCATGCCCGAACGAATTTTTGCAGTAGCCATAGCAATACTTTCCAGGCCACTGGCACAATACCGGTTAATGGTAATACCCGGCGCATGAATGCCCACTGCTTTGGCAGAGATCATTCTACCCACCTGCAGGCCTTGCTCTGCCTCTGGCACAGCATTGCCCACAATTACATCATCCACCCGTTTAGGATCCAGTTGTGGCACTGATGCCAGCAATGCTTTGATCACATCAATGGCCAGATCGTCGGGCCTTGTAAACCTGAAACCACCTTTTTTACTTTTTCCGATTG
>JBBRFX010000231.1:0-4342 GCA_038241275.1 Chitinophagales bacterium | reverse complement strand
ATTACGTAATTATTGTTTTTGTTTTCATCACCTACATTACCCCCCGGTTTTGGATTAAGTTTAATGATTTGCTGGATTACCTCCCGCAACTGGTCATCATTGATACTTAAACCCCTTTGTATTTTTTCGTAATGTTTTTTGGTAAACTCATCAAAATATTTATCCAGCACTTTCAATGCAAGTTCTACAGCCTGCCCCTGGTCTAATTTTCTTTCCAATTGAAGTAATAAACATTCCTGCAAGTTTCTGGCGCCCACACCGGGTGGATCAAATTGCTGTATATCTACCAAAAGGTCACTGATCTCTTCTTCATTTGTTTCTACATTTTGCCTAAAGGCAAGATCATCAATTATTGAACTTATTTCTCGTCTTAAATACCCATCATCATCCAGGCTGCCCACGATCTGTTCTGCCACTTTTTGCTGATGACCTGTAAGCTTCAGCATTCCCAACTGTTGCAACATCATTTCAATAAAACTCGTTTCCACCTTGTGAGGGATTACCCTGTTATCATCCAACTCAGGATAGTTATCATCTTTTAATTTATAATCCCCGATATCGTCATCCCCCTCATGTACATATTCTGTAATATCTATATTGTCATATTCATCTTCACTACCATCTTTTTCAAAATCATCATCTGTACTTTCTGATTCAAATTCGTCTTTGTCAAATTCTTCATCCATTCCTTCTTCTCCCTGTTCTAAAGCGGGGTTTTCTTCCATTTCTTCTTTAATACGCTCATCTAATATTGCTGTAGGTACCTGCAACAACTTCATTAACTGAATTTGCTGAGGCGAAAGTCTTTGTAATAGTTTGTGTTGTAAACTCTGGTTTAATGCCATGTTATTGGTTCAAAAAATATAATAAGGATAATCAATTTTTTTAGTGCCGGTTCAATGATAAATCCTACAGGTGAAATAAAGCGTAAATTTACAAGAATGAACCTGAAAAAGAATGAAAAAATACACAATTTTATTTTTTTGCATGATTTTTGTTAACTGCACGCTATCTGCACAGCAAAATCAGCTACAAGCCAATAAGGGAAAGGATTTTATAAAATCTTATTTTTATTCTACAGTCCCACATATTAACGGGTATGTTAATAAGGAAGTAGTATCTCCCGATTTTTATGTAAATAATTTAGGATTTTTTTGTAAACAGGAATTAAAATTTCAGGCTGTTACAAAAATTCCCTTAAAATTCAGAATTGGTTCTGTACAATATTGCGACCGGATGGAGGGAAAAATAAATGCCGGACCGGCTAATTAATAATTATTTCATCGTTGGAAGTGTGGCAGGTAAGCTGAAATAATTTAACCGCAGGCTGTCATTCCATCCATTTGGATTTTTTTCAAAAGTTTTACTGCTAAAAAACATCATACCATTAATGTTGGGGGTGTTTCTCAGTTTTTGAATCTGGCGGGGTAGCTGGGTTTTATCCTTCCAGGCCTCATTGCTGCCGGCCCGGTAAATACCCATACCGATATAACAGTTTTTACCATAGGTATTTTTGCTCCACCAATCTATCAGTGTATTATAATCTGCCAGTTTATGCCCTATTTCCCAATAAAGCTGTGGTGCTACATAATCTATCCAGCCTTTTTTTAGCCACAATAAAATATCGGCATACAAATCGTCGTAGTTGGTTTGTCCTGCTTTGGTATTACTTCCCCTGGGGTCCTGGTCTAAATTACGCCACACACCAAAAGGGCTAATACCAAACTGGCAGTTTTTATTTTCCTGTTTAATAACCCTGCTCAGGGATACAATAATAGAATCTGTATTACTTCTTCGCCAATCGTCTTTATTCATCCCATTACCGAATTTTTTAAAAGAAGCATCATCAGGAAATTCTTTTCCCGAAATACGATAGGGATAAAAATAATCATCAAAATGAATGGCATTAATATCATACCGCTCCACTACATCTTTTACAACTGCTGTCACAAATTTTTGAACATCCTTATTACCTGGATCAAAATATTTTTTATCACCATAGGTAAGAAACCATTCCGGGTGAATCCTGGTAATATGCGTGGGGGCAATGGATGAATTATTGATATTAAAAACTGCACGGTATGGATTCATCCATGCATGAAATTCCATTTTTCGTTTATGCGTTTCTGTTACCATAAACATTAAAGGATCATAATAGGGTACCGGAGGCTGGCCCTGTACGCCGGTAAGCCATTCACTCCAGGGTTCCAGCGAAGAAGGGTAAAATGCATCGGTTGCCGGCCTTATCTGCACTACTACAGCGTTCATCCCGTTTTTCTGATGCCTATCCAGCAATTTGATAAACTCCTGTTTTTGTATATCGCTGCTTATAGTAGGTTTGCCGGGAAAATCAATATTGCTTACTGTAGCCACCCACACTGCCCTTAACTCTTCACGTGGGGCTTGTGCAAAGGCAATCATATTCAAAAAAAGAAGGCTGGCTGCTGTTATTAATTTTATCATTCTTGATGGTTGAGCCGGTTTTATTTATCAGCACGAAGTTTATCCAGCAGGTTATTGAGACTACGTGCATCTGATTCTGAAAGGTTGTCAAAAATAGCATCCATCTCATTATTATAACCATCTATTTTTTTTAGGAGAGATTTGCCTTTATCGGTAATGCTCACATCCACGAGGCGTTTATCATTAGGGCAGGTATCTTTCTTAACCAATTCCTTTACAAGCAACCTGTCTACAATCCTGCTGGTATCACTCATCTTATCCAGCATGCGTTGCCTTATCTGAAGCGTTGAAATTGGTTTGCCCGCCCCTCTTAAAATACGAAGAATATTAAACTGCTGGGGAGTGATATCTTCTTTTTCAAAAAAAAGACGCATTTTTTCATTAAACCAGTTATAGGTATAAATAAAATTGATGGCTGCTTTTTGAAACTCGTTTCTAAAATTGGTCTGGTTGATATCTTGTTCTATACCCATGATGAATTGATTATGCAATATTAAAAAAAGTCTGCCAACAATTTGAATGCGGGCAGACTTCTAAAAAAAAATTAAGTTGTTTAGTTATTGTAATAAAATTTCTCTTCTACAATTTTACCATTTTTCCACCTTTGAACAGATACCTGGTTATAATTTCTTACACCATAATCTTTGTGTGTATAATCAAACCACCATTCTATTACTGCAATACCATCACTTATAATTGTATTTACAACTTTAGCGCCCCTGAATTCAGTTAATCCGTTTACAAAAGCTTCTTCATAAATACGATTTTCATCCTTGCCCACCCTTTGAGGATAATCATTATCCTGCGTCACGATGTCATCGGCATAAAATTTTTCGAAGGCTTCCAGTATTTTACCTTCCAGAATCATTTGGTTTAATTCCTCTACTGCTGTTTTTTATGCTGTCATATTATGTATATTAATGTTTGAACGTCAATACACGACAAATAAATTGTTAAATCAATGAGTATGGCCTTCTGTTTCTTCTTGCTGAGTAACAATGGCATTGTTATCTAAAGCAAATTCATTCATATATATTTTTACCAGTATAATAAAATAACTTACTAGCAAAGGACCAAAAATTAACCCCATAAACCCAAACAGGTTTAGTCCCACAATTACTCCGAGGACTGTTATCATTGGATGCACATTACCCATTTTTTTAAGTAACCCCATACGGGTTATATAATCCACATTGCCCGTAACTATTAAACTGTAAAGCCCCAAACCAATGGCAGGCCATTGGCTTCCAGTAGATAACATATACAGTACTATTGGCACCCAAATAATCATTGTGCCCACTAGTGGAAAAAAAGCAAAAACCCCGGTTAAAAAGCCCCACATTGCCCAGTCGTGTACTCCAAAAATCCAATATCCCAATGCAGCAAAAAGCCCCTGCACAACACAAATAATGGGAATACCAACCGCATTGGCCCGTATCATTAGTTTTGTTTCGCTGGCCAGTTGCTCCACATTATGCTTTTTAAGTGGAATGATCTTATTTAAATAAATTTCAATTTCCTTACCATTTACCAGCAAATAATACAGCAAGAAAAACATAATAAGCAGGTTGGCTGCCACATTAGCGGTGCTGTTTAAAATCTTAGGAATATAGGAGGTTATCTTAAGTGAAATAGCTTTGGTGTTTTCATCCGTAAGAATTGTAAAGCCTGTATAAGCAGATACTTTGGTAGAAAATGTTTTTATCCCCTCAATGATCTTATCCTGGTTATTTACTATTTCATTTATTTTGGGTGAAATAAGCACAACACTAATATAAATGGGAATGGATATTATAATAAGACAAGCTAAAATGAATAACAGGGCCGTTCCTCCTTTTTTCCATTTGTGCTTGTAAACACAGCGAAAATATAAACCACG
>JBBRFX010000230.1:0-4387 GCA_038241275.1 Chitinophagales bacterium | reverse complement strand
ATGACGGATGGGTTCATAAATAAACCCTTTTAAAAATCCTATCAGTACTGCCGCTTCTTCAATCTTAAGATCTATTGGTTCTTTTTGAAAGTAAGTACGGCTTGCATTTCTAATACCATACACATTACCCCAGGGTGCCCTGTTAAGGTATAAGGTAATGATCTCTTCTTTGGTGAAATTACGTTCCAGCTTTACAGCAACAATCCATTCCTTTAATTTCTGCACACTCCTTGTTAAAATATTACCTCTGCCCTGCCCCAGCATCATTTTGGCCAACTGCTGAGTAATAGTACTACCGCCACCCTGTGTGCCTGCTGTAAACACTACCCTTGCCAATGCCCTTGCATCAATACCTGAATGTTCATAAAACCTTTCATCCTCAGTGGCTATTAATGCATTGATGGCGTTAGGAGATATTTCATGGTATTTTACTTCGCTCCTGTTTTCTGTATAAAATTTTCCCATCAGCAAACCATCAGCGCTGATGATTTCACTTGCAAGGTCTGCTTCGGGATTTTCCAGTTCCTGCACTGATGGCATTTTGCCAAATAAACCAAAATTGGCACACAGCATTAATAATATTAATAATGCAAATGCACCAAAAAAAAGGCGCCATAATATTTTTACCGAACGCTTCATTGTATTGTTATTATTTTATAGAATAAGGGTAAACTTAAAATTTATTACCAAAAGAACTGTTCAACAATTGCCTGTATCCATCCAGGTCTTTGTTGGTTTTTAGTAATTGTAAATTATTTTCAGAAATAATAAAGAAACTATATTTATTGGCCTGCAGCCAGGATACTTCCCTTGGCGCTGCTTTTTTAATTTTATCAAAATATTTTAAAGCATTTTCTGCATCCTCAAATGGAGAGAAAAGCAACATTACTTTTTGCGCATCCACCGTATCCCTTGCTATAGCCACGTTTTGGGTGAGGTAACTTTCTTTGTTAAATCGGGTAAAGGCATTTTTAGCTTCGTTCACATACACCCCGTCTACTTTATCAAGCAGCATCACCACATAATGTTTTAATTCTGGCCGGATACTAAATACTGCATCAGCAGCAATAGCTTTTACAGATGATGAATCTCTTACAGTAAGTGGTTTAATGGTAGCTTCTACTTTTATGGGAGCGGCCGTTACGGGAGCTGTTGTTACAACTTTTTGCGCAGGCTTTTCATCTGAGATAATAATTTTATCTTCTTCATTTCTTGTTACTTCCAGCTTAGTTAGATAATCCTCAATTTCATTTCTTCTTCCAAGTACTTCTATTAAAGTAGTGGCTTTACTGCTTAAGAAAGATTCGGGATATAATGCCAACAGGTTTTGTAATACTACAATAGCATTGCTATCCTGTCTTTCTTTAATAAAATGTATAGCTTCTATATAGAGCAATTGCGGCGTCCAGTAATTGCTTCCATATAAACTATCTGCTTTTTTCTTTGCACTGATGGCTTCTGCAAAATTTCCTTCAATATACAAATTATAAATGCCTTCATACCTGGCGGTCACTTCAGGGTTTTTAGCATTAGGCTGCAGCAATGAAGGATTCTGCAACATCTTAGCTGGCAAAGAACCTGCATGCTTGCTGGCCAATAAATTTTTATAATAATTAACCTTGGCTGTGTTGTTCAATTTAGCATAAGAAAAATACAAGCCAAGGTATGCTTCAGGTTCATTGGCATGTGTGGGAAATCTGGTTAAAAATTCTTCGTATTTGTTTATCGCCATACCATACTCCTGCAAGTCGTTTTGAAATATCTGGCCAAGTTGCAACAGGTTGCGGGCAATAATGGAATAGCTGCTGTCTAACTTTTCTGTAGTTAATGGCAGATCAGCCATCATTGCATCAAAATTAAGTGCTGCTGACATAGATGCAGAATCCTGGGCTGTTTTATCAATAGCCATTCCCGGATCACCACCAGGGCCTGCGCCCGTAACGGATGATGCTGCTTGTTTTCTTCTCCAGTTATCTGTATTGGTTCGCTTGCCCCATTTGCGCACAAATTCTGCCTGCCCCTTAGAACGTAAATTAGTATTGTAAAAATACCATTCTCCTTTACTGTTGGTTTGAAAGAGGTCTGTATCTTCCTGCTTGCTGTTGCCAAAAGTGATAGGCATTGTACCATTATTGGTATCTTCTTCTTTAAAGCCCTTTTCTTTTCTAAGTTTTTTAAGTAATTTTTTTACAAATGCATCTCTTTCTGCCGGCGACAATGCAGCAATTCGCTGCAGGCTATCTTCTCTTTCTATTGCATCTATCCTTAATACTAATTTGCTCAAAGCTTCTTTACGGTCATTGAGCTCATCCACGTTGATGTAGTCTTCTGATGATGTTAACTGCAGACTGTCGTAATATGAAAAAGCATCTTTAAAATGTGCCTGGCTGTAAGCTAAATTACCAAGCTGAAAAAAACTTTTGTTACGATATTCAATATTGTTGTTATTATATTTTATGGATTTACCAAGATACACGATCGTGTTGGCGGTATCGGGTTTTTGCATGGCCAGTTGTGCCGCAGAATAATAAACAATATCTCTATAAGTATCAAAGCGATCTTTTTTGGCCATTCTCAGCAGGTTGTTTATGCTGTTGTCCAGTTGTTTGGGATCAGCATTATCCCTCATCATCTTGGCATCATTTAACCTAGCATTAATATCCATTACAATATCGGTTGTGTGTTTGGATGTTCTTGCATAATATGAGGATGCTTTATCAAACTGTCCATCATTTTCAAAAAGCTGTGCCAGTAAAAATTCCCAACGGCTTTTATCCTGAATGTTATCTGCATTGTTAAGCGCTAATTCCAGGTGCACGGCTGCACTATCGTAATTATTTTGAGCAAAAAACCAGTAGGCGGTTACTTCCTGCAAGTCGCTTCGTAATCTTTTAGGCAGGTTTTGGTCGTTTTGCAAAATGTTTATTAACCCGGCTGCATCTCCATATTCTTCCTGTGCAGTAAAAGTGCGGGCCAGCCATATCAAGGCATCGTTGCGGCTTGGCGGAAGCGAAAATGTTTTTTGTAAAATATTAGGCGTTTCTTTATTGGCAATAGATAAATTACCTGTACCGGGTGCATCATTGGTTCCTACAATTCTGTTATCATCTTCTTTCTTTTTTCGGGGAAAAAGATTGTAATTAATAAATTGAAAAGTAAGTGCCGCAGAATCCATTTCATTTCTGTAGTAATAGGACTTGCCAATAAGCAGGTACATATTATCTACCCAGTCGCTTCTAAGATCGTGCAATAACAGGCCGGCAGTAGATTTATATATTACAGAATCCAGTTCTGTTTTTTGAGAAGAAGTATTTTCTATTGAATAAGGATAAAATGAAAGCAGTTTGGAGTAATCATCCTTTTGGGCAATTTTGGCCCTCTCTACTACTGCATTTAATTTATTATTGGCATTAAAATAAAAATTATAATGGGTGGTGGTATTCTGCAGTACTCTTCTGAATTTGGTAAATTTTTTCTCCCCGGTTTTTTCAGAAGCCAGGCGCTTTTCTTCATACTCCACTGGTTTTTTTTCTTTTCCCAATGGGTCTAATGTCCAGGTGGGCTGAGCAAAAACCAAGCTGGTAAAAAAACATCCTGCAATTAGGAATGATATATTTAAATAGAACGTTTTCAACATGTAAAATAGATGTGATTTATGCGGCTAAATATCGGCTTTTTTTTCAATTCAATCCTCAAATTTAACTGCCTTGCAACCAATTAATTACCACAATTTGGTTTATTTATGTTAAAATAACAGAACAGCAGACACAAATATTTAATTTCTTAATATCCTTTACATTCAACAGGGTTCATTAATTTTATCTTTCCATAAAAAAAGGGCATGGCCAAACAGGAACCTATCAATACTTTAAAAAGACTGCGCAGCCGCTACAGGCTGGTAATAATGAACGAGGATACCTATGAAGAAGTTGTAAAATTCAAACTGAACCGGATGAGCGTTTACATCGCTTTCAGCACTTTGTTCGTATTACTGGTAGGCCTCACCGCTTCTCTTATTATATTTACACCTTTAAAATATTATTTGCCCGGCGTGGGATATGGCAATGTGAAACAGATTAAAGAATACCGGGATCTGAAAATGCGGACCGATTCAATGGACCAGGCGCTAAAATATCATCAACAGTATTTTAATAATATACAAAAGGTATTGCAGGGCACGATCCCTAAATTAGATACTACTTCCCTTACCTTACCTAAAATGGAAACGAGTGATGACTAAAAATAATTTTCAATTTTAAACGTTATATCTTTTGTAACCTCATCTTCAACCAAAACACCTCTCATTTTATGTTTACAAGAAAATCCAAATCTGACAATGATGAATCATTATCGGCTTCTGCCAGTATTATTGGTGCCGGAAATACCA
>JBBRFX010000229.1:0-4615 GCA_038241275.1 Chitinophagales bacterium | reverse complement strand
AAAGGTTCAAAGGTTCAAAGGTTCAAAGTTCAACGTTTAAAGGTTCAACGTTAAAAAACCGGAAAGGATAAAATATTATTTGAAAAGATTTGGTTTGCGAAATCATACATCGAAAATCATACATCATAAATCAATATTATGGCTGGAGGAATTAAAAAATTTGTTGTTGGCTCATTTGATGATGAAGCTGTGCTGTTCCCTGCGGTGAAGAACGTGCGCAAGGCAGGATACAAAATTCACGATGTGTACACACCTTTCCCGGTGCATGGTTTAGATCATGCCATGGGTTTAAGAGAAACCAGTTTGCATACTGCAGGGTTTATTTATGCTATTTTAGGTACCACCACGGCATTAACTTTTATGACCTGGGTATTTACCAAAGACTGGCCACTGAATATTGGTGGTAAGCCTCATTTTGCTTTACCCGCCTGGATACCTATTACTTTTGAATTAACAGTATTGTTTTCTGCTGTGGGTATGGTGCTTACATTTTGTTACTTGTGCAATCTTGCACCGTTTGTAAAAAGGCATCATTTTCACCCAAGGGCTACCGATGATCTTTTTGTAATGGCTATAGAGTGTACTGATAAAACGGATGATGCCTCGCTGCAGAGTTTTTTACAAAACGCAGGGGCCAAAGAAGTAAATGTGCAGGAAGCAGAAACCGGCTGGTGGATCGGGCGATACGACAGGGAACAAAAATTGTACAGAGACGAGAAAGGATATTAATTAATATTTGTTTAACCCGTCTGCCGGCAGGCAGGCTGATAATTGATAAATGAAACGACTTACAAATTTTTCAGCAATTGCAGTAACAGCAGTTTTAATTTTGGCAAGCTGCAGCAACAACAAGCGCAAGCCTGGTACTGTCTATATGCCTGATATGGCTTACAGCCGCACTATAGAAACCTATGCCGAACTGGATTCTCTGAAGTTTACCAGCGACATTCATAATAAGGGAGGCAACAAAATATTTTTTAATGAAATGCCGGCTCTTGGTACCATTAAAAGGGGAGAACTGTTTCCTTACACCTTGCCAAATGACAGCAATGGGTATAAAATGAGTGCGGCAGTACCTAACCCAGTTGATTTTATGACAGGTGCAGAATTAGGGGAAGCTGGAAGACTATACAATATTAATTGTGGTATTTGTCATGGAGAAAAAGGACAAGGTAATGGGCCATTGTCTGCTAAAATTGGGGCTATTGCAAACCTGACATTGGATCTTTATAAAGTAATGAAAGATGGCACTATGTTTCATTCCCTTACTTATGGTAAAAATAATATGGGTAGCTATGCATCGCAGTTAAATAGAAAGCAACGCTGGATGGTTATTAAATATGTAAGAACATTACAAGGACCAGCAACCGCTGCTACGGCAACTGACAGCACCGCAACTGCAAAAGACAGCACTGCCGTTGTAAAGAAATAAGTATATAGATTGGAATTTAAGAGAAAACAGAAGCGCTTAAAATAAATTTAAAATAGCGGAGTCTACTGATTGTAAAAAAACAGAAAGCTCATCATCACACAAATATTTTTTAGATGGAACATCGTTTTGAATTGCCGGCAAATTATAAAAAATGGACATGGGGACTTATTATAGCCGGGCTAATAGCCCTGTTGTACGGGTTTATAATGTTTCATCCCTTTGCACATGCAGGGCATGGCGAAAACACTAATAGTACCCGTTTTTGGGCAGTATTGTTACAAAACAGCACTTATTGGTTGCTGGTAGTAAATGCGGCTATGTTCTTTTTATGTGTTACCACCATGGCAATGGGTGGCTGGCAAGTTGCATTACGTCGTGTGCCGGAAGCTATATCCAGTGTTGTTCCTGTGTTGGGCATCATCACTTTTGTAATTTTACTGGCCATCGTATTTGGTCATCGCACAGATATTTATCATTGGTTGGATACTGAAGCGGTTGCAAACGATAAAATTTTAAATGGTAAAAAAGGATTTTTAAACCCCACTTTTTTTGTAATTGCTTCTGCAGTTAGTATTGGATTATGGTGGTTGTTGGGTAAAAAAATGAGAACCCTTAGCCTTCAATCTGATGAAACTCCAATGGACTATGAAAGCGGCAAAAAATGGATCTGGAAAAATACGGTTTGGGCCTCATTATTTACGGTAGTATTTGGCCTTACCGTAGCATCTACCATTCCATGGTTATGGTTAATGAGTATTGATCCGCATTGGTACAGTACGATGTATAGCTGGTATACTTTTGCAAGCACTTTTGTATCAGGATTATCTTTAATAGCGCTTTTTGTGGTGTATCTAAAAAATCAGGGACAATTAGAATATGTTACAGATGAACATATGCATGATTTAGGTAAGTTTATGTTTGCATTCTCTGTTTTCTGGACATATCTGTGGTTCTCTCAATACATGCTGATATGGTATAGTAACCAACCGGAAGAAACAAGGTATTTTGTAGACAGGATAGGCACCGCCACAGAACCTGGGGCATACAAAGGAATCTTCTTTTTTAACCTGGTAGTAAACTTCCTTTGTCCGTTATTAATCTTAATGAAAAAGGGTACAAAACGTAACTGGACAGTGATAACTTTTACTGCAGTACTGATTATATTAGGTCATTGGATAGATTTTTATCAAATGGTGATGCCGGGCACATTAAGAGAAAATGCATCGTTAATGCCTTTCGAATTTGGAGTAGCGGCATTATTTATCGGTATTATTATGTGGTCTACAGGGCGTTACCTGAGTAAACATTCTTTGTTGGCAAAAAATCATCCTTTCTTAAAAGAAAGTATGATACATCATACTTAAGTATTAAGATTAAACAAATTTGTAAGAAATGTTTGTTTACTACTAATTTTGAATCGTAAATAGCAGTATAAAAAAGGCACCTAAATAATAAAAGTACTTACAAGTCCCTCCTTTGGAGGGATTTTAGGGAGACTTCTAAAAACATCATCTAATGAAGGAAATATTTCTGATAGCAATTACCATAATGATTTTCGTAATCATTTTTCAGATATCGAAAGCCAGTGAGTATGTGAGCGTGTTAAAGGGAGAAGAAAAATCCCGCAAACAAAATAATAAGATCAATGCATTTATGCTGATCAGTTTCCTGGTACTGGGGCTGATTGGAGTATGGTATTGCAATGAATTGTATTATGGTAAAACATTGTTTCCTCAAGGATCCGGATCTGTAGAAGGAGAAGAGGTTGATTGGATGCTAAAGGTTACGATTGCCATTACAGGTATCGTTTTTATTATTACACAGGTATTGTTATTTTGGTTTGCATACAAATACCAGGAAAAAGATAATAAAAAAGCTTTCTTCTTTGCTCATAATACAAAGCTTGAATTAATATGGACCACAGTACCCGCTATCTTTCTTACCGGCCTGGTTGTGTTTGGTTTAAAGTTCTGGTTTAAAATCACCGGAGATCCGCCGCAGAATCACCATGTAGTAGAAATTACAGGCCAACAGTTTGCATGGAGCATCCGTTATCCCGGTAAGGATGGTGTTTTAGGTAAAAAAAATTACAAATTATATAATCAGCCCACCGGTAATACACTTGGGGTAGACTTTGAAGATGATAAGAGTTGGGATGACCTTAAAACAACAGAAATGCACCTACCTGTTGGGGTGCCGGTTAAACTGGTTATTAATGCCATGGATGTTATACATAACGTGGGCCTTCCCCATTTCCGCATGAAAATGGATGCGGTTCCGGGCATACCTACTACACAATGGTTTACTCCACAGTATACCACAGCAGACATGAAAAAAAGAACCGGTAATCCAAATTTTACTTACGAGATCAGTTGCGACCAAATGTGTGGGAAGGGTCACTTTAGCATGCGGGGAGTAATTGTAGTGGAAACGGAAGCGGAATATAAAAAATGGATATCAGAGCAAACACCGGATTATTTCACCTTGTTTCCTGATAAAAATCCATTAAAAATGATTGATACATCATCTGCTGCCAACAAACCATTGGCCCAGGTTGTTGAGAAAAAGTAATTATAAATTTACCTTCTTTTAGAAAAAAATAAGATTATGAGTAGCGAAGCTATTTTACAAAGTTCGGAATTGCATGTTGATCATGATACCCATCATGAACATCATCATCACGAAACATTTATCAGCAAATATGTGTTTAGCCAGGATCATAAAATGATTGCCAAACAATTCCTGATTACGGGAATTATATGGGCTATTATAGGAGGTTTATTTTCTGTAATCTTCCGTTTGCAATTGGGCTATCCTGATCAAACATTTCCATGGCTGGAAGATTTTCTTGGTCATTGGGCAAAAGGTGGTAAACTACAACCGGAGTTTTATTATGCTTTGGTTACTATGCATGGAACGGTGTTGGTATTTTTTGTTTTAACAGCAGGCCTTAGTGGAACATTCGCTAATTTCTTAATTCCATTACAAATTGGGGCAAGGGATATGGCTTCTCCATTATTGAATATGCTGAGTTACTGGTTTTTCTTTTTGGCATCAGTTATAATGGTTTCTTCTTTATTTGTACAAACTGGTCCTGCAAGTGGTGGATGGACGGTTTATCCGCCATTAAGTGCATTGGGTGAAGCATCATCAGGAAGTAAAATAGGAATGGATCTTTGGTTG
>JBBRFX010000228.1:0-4642 GCA_038241275.1 Chitinophagales bacterium | reverse complement strand
AATAACTATTGCGCCTTTTTCCCATGCCAGCTTTGCAGATGCTGCTGCTAAAAAATCAGCTTCAATATTATCGGTACCATAAGGCAGGTGATAATTGTGTGCTTCTGTAGCACCCCAGGGCAAAACGGCTAATTCAAACTGTGCTTCCTTTAACGCATGCCAATTTGTTTCTGCTAAAATATATGGCCTCATAGTTTTGTTTTAAAATTACATTGTGAATAGTCAATGGTCAATAGTGAATGGTCAATAGTCAATGGTGAATTATTGACTATTCAGTTTTGCCAATTCACGCTTAACTTAACACTAATAACAAAAATATTTTTTAGAAAGATAGCCAATATTTTATGACTGCATTTAAGAATAGCCCTGATCTATAAACAGTAGTACCAATTAAGAAAATTGCTCAGGTATTTGCATCGGCACAATTGCACTATATTTATCCCTGCAAATTAAAAAACAAACGCTATGTTAAGCAACAACGATATATTGAAAAAACTAAGAGTAGCACTCTCCCTGCACAATGAGGATATCATTAAAATATTAGAATTGGTAGATTTTAAAATTACCAAAGGTGCATTGGGCGATCTTTTTAGAAATGTAGATCACCCCGGATATGTAGAAGCAGGGGATCAGATACTTCGTAATTTCTTAAATGGATTGATCATTTATAAACGGGGCAAATTGCCCGAACCCAAAATAATTAAAAACGATACGGATGAACCAGGTGAAGAAAGAAAAGATAAGTAAATTTTTTTCCAGGTCGTGTTCCTGTAAAAAAACGGCTGCATTTATTTGTTTTTATCACAAGTAAATTTATTTAAAACAAACCGCTTTTAAAATAAAGTCCTGAAGTATTTATCACCGCAGGACTTTATAATATCTTGAATTTATTCTTTTTGTTTTTACAGCTTTGCTATAGTTAGATTATCAACAGTGCTGGTGAGGTTCTTGATTTTGTAAATGGTAGTTTGGTTGGTTGTTTTGTTGGTCACTTCAAATGTAGTTCCCGAAATCAGATCTGTATTATCAGTATCCAATTTGTACATTCTTGAAATGTTAGCACCTTTTAATTTTTCAGTAAAAATCACTTCACCATTTCCTTCTTTTACTGTAACCTGATAATTAGCATTATTATCACTGTTTAGTACCAGGCGAAATACCGGAAGGTTTTCAACTTTACCTACAAATTGAAATGCTTCGTTACTGTTGTCTGTAGAATCCTTGCTGGCTAATGTTACAAAATTGAATGAAAGCATAAATACTGCTGTCATTGTAATAACCATCATTTTGAAATTGTTCATAACTGTTTTCATAATACTTAATTTTTAGATTAGTAATTGTTTTTTTTGGTTTACTTAAAAATTTTGTACGGCTGCAAAAGAATGAGGCAAATAATCGAAAGATGTATGGGAAACGGATGGTTTCCCGATGTGTTGTAACAAACTGAAATAATGTTTGTTTTTGTTGTTGATGATGTAAAAGTAATGCGGCAAAACTCAGCAACCAAGTCAATATCATGAACATTTTAGCATCACAAACTTAGCAGATAAAACCCAGATGCTGCTCCCACATTGACTTTCAAAAATATTTTTAATGATGCCCAAGGCTTATTTCAATATTATTTTTTATTCGTCACAACACAAATACAAGTATATCGTTAACGAAAACTTCACATTTAAAATAGCCTGTTTATGCCCTGTTTCAATTTTATTTATTCTTTTAAGTTTATTGTTTGCACCTGCATGTGTGTTGTGTGATACCTGCTATGCTGACAGTACTTTTACCAATACAGTTTGGTTACTTTTCAATACATTATTTTTGCAGCATGAAAAGTATTATCCTCAATAAAAATATCAGCCGCAGGGTAGAAAGTGGACATCCGTGGATATTTGCCAATGAAGTAAACACCGGCAAAGAAAAAGATACCAATGCACAACCCGGCGAAATAGTGGAAGTATATACATTTGATAAAATATTTATTGGCAAAGGTTATTACAATCCTCAATCGCAAATATCTGTACGCCTGCTCACAAGAGATAAAAATGAAAATATTGATGAGGCCTTTTTTTATAACAGGATAAAAGAAGCCTGGGCTTACAGGCAAAAGATTGGCTACTCCGAAAACTGCCGGCTCATTTTTGGTGAAGCAGATGACCTGCCGCAACTTATAATAGATAAGTTTAATGATTATTTTGTTATTCAAACATTGGCATTGGGAATTGATGTGTGGAAACCAGCTATTGTAAAAGCCCTAAATCAACTTTTTAATCCCAAAGGAATTTACGAACGCAATGATGTTCCGGTAAGAGAGCTGGAAGGACTGGAACAGTACAAAGGTTTTTTGAGTGAACCTTTTGATACCAATATAATCATCAATGAAAATGGCATAAAGTTTAATGTAGATATTGCCAACGGGCAAAAGACAGGTTATTTTTTAGACCAGCAGGATAACCGCCGTGCCATACAGCATATCGTAAAAGATGCCGATGTGCTGGGCGCATTTTGTTATACAGGTTCTTTTGAAATTGCTGCTGCACATTTTGGCGCCAGGTCTGTTTTGGGTTTGGATATTTCTCAAAATGCAATAGACATGTGTAATAAAAATGCTGCATTAAATGGCCTTGAAAAAATTTGCCACTTTGAATGTGTGAATGCTTTTGATGTACTTAAAACATGGACCAAAGAAGAAAAACGCTGGGATGTGGTAATGCTCGATCCTCCTTCGTTTACAAAAAGCCGCAGCACTATAGATAAAGCGGTGGCGGGTTATAAAGAAATTAATTTACGTGGCATCAAACTGGTAAAACCCGGTGGGTTTTTAGTTACATCCAGTTGCACCAATTTAGTGCAGCCCGAATTATTTTTAGACATTATTCAAATGGCTGCAAAAGATGCCAAGCGAAAAATAAGGCAGGTGGTTTTTAATGCACAGAGTGCAGACCACCCCATTATACGTGGGCAGGAAAATACGCATTACCTTAAATTTTTAATTGTGCAGGTTTTATAGCAATGTATAATGCTCTATAGCGGCTCCAGTAGATGTTCTCTTTTATTTCACAGTAGTTTCTGCATCCAGCACTTCAATTGTTTTTTGGTAGTACAGGCTTGCTTCTTCGGGCGAGCCACCAATACATACGATGCCCATTTTACCGTATTGAGACAAGGCGCCAATCATGTGAAACATGACTCCTTTTTGTGTGGCTCCATCAAAATGCAATCCATGAAACATGGCAATATTGATCAGATCCTGCGGTATCAATCCTTTGTAGTGATCGTTTTGCACATTGTCTGAAGCATAGTAATACCTTGTTTGTTTATTGGCTGTTTGAAAAATTCCGGTATCCGCATCATACACACCGTTGGTTAAAAACTGAAGCATCAAAAAAGGATGTGTAGTACCGCCCTTGCGCAAATTTATTTCTATAGCATAATGTTTCCAGCCATCGTTTTCTTTTACCGAAATAAAGTCTACACTAAAACGGCCCAGTACTCCATTGTTCTTTAATTCCTCTGCCACCATTTTTGCCTGGTTGCTTATCTGTGGCCGGTAACTTTCATGAGCCGGAAAATGTGCCCCTTTAAAAACTTGTCCATCCAGCACCTGATCGTGGGTAGAAATAATTTCTACTGCTCCTAAAGGATCTATCCTGCATTGCACAGATGGCGAAGTTTTTTCGTCACCTTCAATAAATGCTTCCACCACTCCGCCCATCCATTCAAACTTTGTAAGAAAAGCCTCTGCACTTAATTCTTTTGCTACGGGCATAATAGCACTCTTTAAATTATACTGAATCCATTCAAACATTTCGGGATTGCTTAACCCTTCGGGATAAACAAACATCGCATTACCATCGCCTGAGAATCCCTCATTTAATTTAACTACTGCTTTTTGCAAATGCGGGTACGTATCTTTTAATGCAGCTAATGCATGAACAATGTCTCCAAAATTTTTTAAGTTTTCTATACCTGGGGGAAACTGTAAACCTACTTTTTTAAAAAGCTCCCTGCCGCCACTTTTTGTTCCAAGATAAGTGAATGATGGGTCGCAGCCATAAATAGGCAGACCAAGTCTTACCGCCAGTGTTTTTTCATATTGGGTGGTATTAAAGCAGGCTACATGAGCCACATGCCATGGCAGAATAGTTTTTTTTATGCGTTCAATAAGTCTTGGCCGTTGCAATATTTTTAGTGTAAGGGGGAGTGTAGAAGTATCATAACAACTAAGCATGGTAAGTCTTTCTCTTGCATGATAACCGGTAATGCCTGGCAGCAGGTGCAGGTAATAATCTATAATAACAGGGTCTATTGGCGTACTGCTAACGTAAATCACTTGTGCCCTGGGCATACGCAGCAACATAAGCAGGCAAAGTAATCTTTCTTCATAATGCAAAGCACCGGCTACTTTTGAAAGCACCTCTTCATCAAGTGTAAGACTTGGTATTACCACAATTGTTTTTTCTGCAAGATTATCCGGATAAAAAGAGGAAAAATGGCTGGAAAATCCTTCCTGCAATTTCTTAAAAAGATCATTTTCTTCTGCTGAACCAGGCACTGGCTGGCAGGTAGAACAATAATCAAAAAGCAACTGGCCGGAAAGATTAAATTGTTCGGTCATTTTTATATATGTTTATTTAAAGCAATC
>JBBRFX010000227.1:0-4694 GCA_038241275.1 Chitinophagales bacterium | reverse complement strand
CTTGATGTTCCCTGGCCTGCGGATTATGGTGGAGTGGTAGATCTTTTTTATAAGATCGTATCGCTGCATAAGCAGGGTATTAAAATACACCTGCATTGCTTTACCAGTGGCAGGCCGCCACAGGACGAACTGGATAAATATTGTGAATCGGTAACTTATTATACCCGCAAAAAATTTCCATCCGGTGTTTCTCTCACGCTGCCATACATCGTTAGTTCCAGGATAAATGATGAACTTATAAGAAACCTGCAAAAGGATGATTACCCTGTATTAATGGAAGGAGTGCATTGCACTTATTATTTATACAATGGTGCTTTAAAAAACCGCAGGGTATTTGTAAGACTGCATAATGTAGAGTTTGCCTACTACCGCAAACTGGCCGAACATGAAAATAATTTCTTTAGGAAATCCTATTTTTTAATAGAGAGTTTTTTGCTAAAAAAATATGAAAAAAAGATTGCTAAAAAAGCAACTTTTTGGCCTGTGAGCATCCATGATACTGAATTGTATAAAAATTTATTTGGAGCAGAAAATATTGATTTTTTACCGGTTTTTTTACCCTGGCATGAAGTGCACACGCAAAATGGCAAAGGATGTTTTTGCCTGTACCATGGCAATTTATCGGTTAATGAAAATGAAAAAGCTGCCGGATGGTTGCTTACAAAAGTATTTAACGATATAAATGTACCATTGGTAATTGCAGGAAAAAATCCATCAGAAGAGTTGGAAAAACTGGCGCATGTAAACAATAATACCTGCCTTGTATCCAACCCATCCGATAAAGAAATGCAGGATCTTATCAGAAAAGCACAGGTAAATATTCTTCCTTCCTTTAATAATACAGGGGTAAAACTTAAATTACTCAATGCCTTGTATAATGGCAGATACTGCCTGGTAAACGAGGCTGCCGCAGAAGGTGCGGCCATTGATGATTTATGCTACATAGCAAACTCTGCAGATGATTTTAAAAAAGCTGCTAAGGCTTTGTATGAAAAACCATTTAATGACGAAGATGCACAGGAACGGCAGCAGGTATTAGATGCCAGTTACAACAACGATAAAAATGCAGGTCTGCTAATTAAGTGGATATACTAGCATTGTCCCACACTTTACCCATTTCTGTTTTAATAGTTCTGGATGGAAATTTATTAAGTACCACGTAATCGTGCGTAGCCATTACGAAAGTAGTATTGTAATCCCTGCAAATTTGAAACAGGAGCTGCATGATCTCATCGCTGGTTTCAGGATCAAGGTTTCCGGTTGGCTCATCGGCTAAAATCAGTTTGGGAGAATTTAACATGGCACGTGCAATGTCTACCCGCTGCTGCTCACCACCACTCAGTTCATAAGGCATTTTAAACCCCTTCGTTTTCAGGTTCACTTTATCCAATACATCCGAAATTTTTTCATCCATCAGTTTTTCATCTTTCCAGCCGGTGGCTTTTAAAACAAATTTCAGATTATTGTTCACATTTCTATCTGTCATTAACTGAAACTCCTGGAATACCACGCCCAGATTGCGGCGCAGAAACGGCACTGTTTTCCAGGTAAGTTCTTTAAGATTATGGCCCACTACCCATCCTTCTCCTTCACGCAAATCCAAATCGCCATACAGGGTTTTTAATAAACTGCTCTTACCTGTTCCTGTTTTTCCTACCAGGTATACAAATTCTCCTTTATCTACCGAAAGATTTACATCACTCAGAATAAGGCTATCACCCTGGTAAATATTTACATTCTTTAATTCAATAATTGACTGAGACATGAATAAGTTTAATTTAATGATTAGGATGCCAGCCTTATTTTCATGGCATCAACGTTGTGAACATTTTCAGTTATATATTCTTTTTTTAACCGAATGAATAACCTCCCTCTTTCAGCATAGCATTTTTTATCCGGTTAGGGCAAATTTAAACGATACAACTTCATCGGGAAAATATAATTTAAAACTACCTGTTAAAAAATGTGGATAACTAAGTTTTTAGTTTTATAACTAATTATATAGTTTTATGACTTCAAACACAGATTATGATTAAACCATTAACCAAGGCAGAAGAACAAATTATGCAGGTGATCTGGAAACTGGACAAAGCTTTTTTAAGAGAGATCATAGAAGCACTGCCCAATCCCAAACCACATAACAATACTGTAGCTACGATTATAAAAATACTGGTAGATAAAGAATTTGTAGGCATCACAACTTTTGGCAGAATGCACCAGTATTATCCCCGTGTGGCAAAAGATGTGTACAGCAAATCAACGCTTAAAACAATCGTAAAATCATATTTTGAAGGCAACTACAGCAATGCCGTTTCTTTTATGGTAAAGGAAAATGGTTTGAGTATTACAGATCTTGAAGCTTTGCTGAAGGAGCTGAAGAAAAAATAAAAACAATATATGATTTGTGATGTATGATTTATGATTTAAAATTTAAAAAATAAACCAATGCCCATATTTGCTTTTTATCTTTTAAAAGTTGTGCTGTGCTCTGCAGTTTTGTTTGGCTATTATTATTTATTTCTGCGCAACAAAGTGTACCATGCTTACAACCGGTTTTACCTGCTGGCTACAGTTGTTATTGCCATACTGGCACCGGTCACTAAATTCAACCATCTCTTTATGGGCGGTGCCGCACCTGCCAAACCCATACAGTTGTTGCAGGTAGTAACCAGTGGTGATGAATACCTGGAAGAAGTGATCCTGTATTCGCATCGAAATTTTATCAGCCTCAGCCAGTTGTTGATGCTGTTGTATGCCCTCGTCTCCTTTGTGCTGCTGTTTGCACTGGTTAGGGTTATTGTGCAGATCGTTCATCTATTAAAAACAAACAGCAGTAAATATATCAACGATGTGGTATTTGTAGAAAGTAATGCCAAAGGCACTCCGTTTTCATTTTTCAAATTCATCTTTTGGAACAATGCCATAGACCTTCATTCGGAAACCGGTCAACAAATTTTTGCGCATGAGCTTGCGCATGTAAGAGAAAAACACAGTGCAGATAAATTATTCCTGAACATTGTGCTCATCGCATGCTGGATTAATCCAGTATTCTGGCTCATTAAAAAAGAGCTCAATCTTATTCATGAATTTATTGCTGATAAAAAAGCCGTGGCCAACAACGATGCCAGTGCACTGGCTGCAATGATTGTTACTTCGGCATATCCCAAACACGCATACTTACTCACCAATCATTTCTTTTATTCACCCATAAAAAGGAGGTTACAAATGTTATCAAAATACAACACGGCAAAAGCCGGTTATTTTTATCGCATACTGGCGCTGCCGGTGGTTTTATTTTTTGTGGCAGCATTTACCATTAAAACAAAAGCAGGAATAGAAAAACTGATAAATCCTTCTAATAAAATAACTGTGGTTATTGATGCCGGGCATGGAGGTCATGATGCAGGAGCCAGAGCTCTTGACGGAAGTTTGGAAAAAGATATTAACCTGGCTTTTTTACAAAGCCTTAAGGAATCGAATCAAATGGAAAATATCAATCTCGTTTTTACCCGCACAACAGATGTATATCAAAGTCCACGGGAAAAAGCTGAGATTACAGGCAAAGCAAATGCAGATCTTTTTATATCCATACATAGCAATGTTTCTGCACCGGAGTTGGATAACAGTAAAAAAGAAATGGGGCTAAGAGTGTTCGTATCTAAAGACAATTATCCAAATAGCAACGCCAGCAAACTATTTGCATCTTCTGTGATTGCTCATTTTAGAAAAAATTATGTTTTAAATGTAAACCCAAACCCACAGCAAAGGAAAGTGGGTGTAGCAATTTTGCAGCTAAATAATATCCCGTCCGTTTTGGTAGAGCTGGGAAATATTTCCAGAAAAGAGGATCTCGCTTACCTGCAATCATCAAAAGCTAAAGATGATTTTGCAAAAAGTATTCTGCAGGCCATCTCGCAATATGCAGATAATTTTAAAAGCCAGGTGTACGAAACAGACATATTGCCATCAAAAAAAGATACCCTTCCTTCTGCTAAATATAAATTGGGATTATATAAAGGAGAAGAAATTAAAAATATTGATGTTTCTAAAGATTGCGAAGTAGTAACTATAAAAACAGCCACTGGCAAAACAATTACCATGAGCATGAATGAAGCTAAGAAACAGCAGATTAAATTACCCACTTTTGAACTGAATAATACACCCAATTTTACAGGGGAATTAAATAACGATAGGTATAAGATAGATGCAAGCGAAAGGTTAACTATAAACGGGGAAAAAATTCGTGACCAAAATAACGGTATTGCCATTGATCGAATCACAATTAGAGGGGAAGGCATAGACTTAACAATAGACCCTAACAGTAAAACGAACCTAAGCCCCCTGTTTGTATTGGAGGGAAAGGAAATTTCATATGCTGATATGAATACTATTGATCCTAATAGTATTGAATCCATGAAAGTGCTTAAAGGAGCAGCGGCCATTAATGAATATGGTGCGGAAAAGAGTATAAATGGTGTTATTGAAATTAACCTGAAAAATAAAACAGACAAGGTAAAATATCAACCCGGAATTGCAGTTGTTGAACATGTTACGGATGCTGTGGATCCCAGCCCACAGTCAATTATCGGAGGAAAGGTGATATTTAGCAAGCTGGAACAGAAAGCAACATTTCCAGGTGGAACATCAGGATGGAGTAAATACCTGATGCAAAATCTAAACCCCAACATGCCGGT
>JBBRFX010000226.1:0-4696 GCA_038241275.1 Chitinophagales bacterium | reverse complement strand
CTTTCACATTTCACCTTTCACCTTTCACCTTTCACCTTTCACCTTTCACCTTTTCACCTTTTTTTTATCGCTTAGCTTTTGTAGTTTTGATTTAAACTAAAATTAATTATTATGGAAAGTGGATTACTGCATTTGCACAATTTCTTACGTTGGATTATATTATTGTTTTTGCTTTTGTCGCTGCTTCAGGCGTTTGGTAAAAAGCCCGCTCTTAAGAAAACAAGTTTGTGGTTGCTGATAGCAGCACATATCACATTGTTAATAGGGTTATACCAATATTTTACCGGTAGCTTTGGTTATAAATTAATTCAGATGAATGGCTTTGCAGGCGTGATGAAAGATAGTGCATTGCGCTTTTGGTCTGTAGAGCATATCAGTACAATGATTATCGCTATTATTCTTATTACCATTGCAAGAGGCAAATCAAAGAGTGGCGCATACAGTGCTGCATCGTGGTTATACCTTATTGCTTTGTTGCTGATTCTTGCAGGAGTGCCATGGCCTTTCAGAGAAGGTATTGCAAGACCATGGTTTCCGGGTATGTAAGCAATGAATAAAATTGAAAGACTACTTTTTTAAAATGAAAGCGTAGAAAAGTAATTTTAAAAATAATAAATAATAAGGCCCGCTATAAAGTGGGTCTTATTATTTTGAAGCAATGCTTCCCCTGCTACCCAGTTCAATCACTTCGCATTGCTTCATTTCTTTTTCATCAATTACAAACCGTATGAGGGTTCTTACCTGGTGCCAGCCATGGTTGCCCGCTGCGCCGGGATTCATGTGCAGGCATTGCAGTTTATCGTCGTACATCACTTTTAAAATATGTGAGTGACCGCTGATGAAAAGTCCGCTTTTATTTTTTAAAATTTTATCTTTTACTCCGGATGCATACCTGCCGGGATAGCCGGCAATATGGCGAATAAAAACATTTACTGCTTCGCAGGTAAAAAATAAATCTTCGGAATAGAACGCCCTGACGGTGGCATCATCAATGTTTCCAAATACCCCCCGCAGTGGTTTAAAGGCTGCCAGTTTTTCAATCACATCCATACTGCCAAAATCCCCTGCATGCCATATCTCATCACAGTTTTTAAAGTGTTCAAAAACTGCTTCATCCAAAAAGCCATGTGTGTCTGATATCAATCCAATTCTTGTCATTTCGTAAGCAAAGAACATGAAAAGGGGGGATATTTTTGTATCTTTAGGAGAATAAATTTTATAATGAAAAAGAGGCCCGATATAAACAACGCTCTTTTATGGGAGTATGATTTAGAAACCTTTGATTGGGTAAAGAGCTATAAAATAGTTATTGAGAGAATTCTGCAATTGGGCAATCTTGATGAATGGAGAGAAATGGTAAAATTCTATTCAAATGCCCAGATAAAAGAAACAGTTGACTGGTCTGCTCAATTAGATAAGAGAGACAAAGAATTTTCCTTATTATTTTTAGAATCAGATTATTTTTATGCTGCATAAGGATACTTTTATTATTGCCCCCGCCACTTTAAATCTTATAGTGGAGTTGCAGCAAATGCCGGAATTGGCAAAATTTAATCTTGTTGGTGGAACAGCGCTTGCTCTTCAGTTAGGGCATAGAACATCCATTGATATTGATCTTTTTTCGAATAGTGATTTTGAAGAAGGGGAACTTGTTAAACTCCTTGGCGAAAAGTTTGACTATAAAGAATTATATAGAAGAACACAAACGATTATCTGTCTTCTGAATAATATAAAAACAGATTTTCTCAAACACGATTATCCCCTTTTACATCCACCAGTTACAGAACAAGGTATCCGGTTTTTGAGTAATGAAGATATTGCAGCCATGAAACTGCATGCTATTATTCAAAGTGGTAAGCGATTTAAAGATTTCATCGATATCTATTTTTTATTGGAACATTACAGCATGAATGAAATGCTGGAATTTTTTATAACAAAATATTCATACAGTAATCAAATGCTGGCTTTAAAAGCAGTAAACTTTTTTGGTGATATTGATATGGATATAGATCCTCCAAACCTGTTAAAGCCATTGCCACTCAAAAAAATAGAAAAGCGAATACAGGAAGCAACCTTGCATCCTGCCCGTAAGTTTTCTGTCTAAAATTTAATTTTAAAGGGTACTTACAGTCCTTAATAATTTATGTGTTAATTTTAGATCATGCCTTTCCACCGCAACTTTACATATTATATTGATAAGCGTTCCTGGAAATATTATTTCCTGATGCTGGCGCTGGCCATAGGCTGGCGCTAATAAGCCAATTGGTTAATAAGCCAATTAGCCAATTAGCCAATATGGTAATGTGATAATTCTGTCTAATTGAAGATGCTTTACAAATACATTACATCCAAAACACAACGGCACCCCATTATCACATCATCAAATTATCACATCATCAAATTACAATTATGCCTCATTATACAAAAGCCGGTTTCATCCCGCACAAACGTCATACACAATTCAGGAAACCCGATGGCAGCCTTTATGCAGAACAATTATTTTCTACCGAAGGGTTTTCTAACGACTATACACTTTCTTATCATATTCATCCGCCAACACTTATTGTAAAGTGCGATGAGCCTGTAGATGTGTCGCCACAAATTGCAGAAGAAAAAATGCTGAAGCACCGTAGCCTGGAGGGATTTAAAGTGAGGCCTGAAGCAGATTATTTACAAAGCCGCAAAGCTGTGTTGGTAAACAGCGATTGTCATATTGTATTGGCAGCGCCGCAACAAAGCATGACTGGTTATTTTTATAAAAATGCAGATTCGGATGAAGTAATCTTTATTCATGAAGGCAGCGGAATTTTAAAAACTGGCTATGGAGAGTTGAAATTTAGTTATGGCGATTACCTCGTTATTCCCCGTGGATGTATTTACCAGATTCATTTTGATACCGCAGACAATCGTTTGTTCATAGTAGAATCTCATTCGCCAATCCGTTATCCCAAAAGGTATTTATCAAAATATGGCCAGTTAATGGAGCATGCACCTTTTTGCGAAAGGGATATCCGCACACCACAGAACCTGCAAACCTTTAATGAAAAAGGAGATTTTATTATCAAGACCAAGAAGCAGGGATTTTTATATGGCATTCATTACGGCACGCATCCATTTGATATTGTAGGTTGGGATGGTTGTTGTTATCCCTATGCTTTCAGCATTCATGATTTTGAACCCATCACAGGCCGTGTACATCAGCCGCCGCCCGTGCACCAAACATTTGAAACGGATACCTTTGTCATTTGCTCTTTTGTTCCCCGGTTATTTGATTATCATCCATTGGCCATACCTGCGCCCTACAACCATAGTAATATAGACAGTGATGAATTGTTGTATTATGTAGATGGCGATTTTATGAGCCGTAAACATGTAACCCGTGGTATGATTACCCTGCATCCGGCCGGCATTCCTCACGGGCCACAGCCGGGCCTGGCAGAAAAAAGTATTGGCGCCAAAGAAACAAAAGAACTGGCAGTAATGGTAGATACTTTTAAACCGCTGCAGTTAACCAAAACGGCGATTGAAATAGAAAATGAGGGGTATGTAATGAGTTGGGCGGAGTGAGGTTTAAATTGGTCAATAGGTCATTAGGTCATTGGGTCATTGGTCATTGGTCATTGGGTGGGTTATGATAATGCTGAATAAAGGACAATGCTGATACGATGCTGTTTTGCTAAGTAACCATGAGCGCTGCTCAAGCACTTTGAAAATGACATAAAGGTTTGCTTTTACGTGTAACCCAAAACAAGCTAAGAGCACAAGTTGTGAAAGAGTAAAAAGCGTTGTCTATTATTCTCCTTGTTTTCTTTTACTCCTTTGATCTCTTAGCCCAAAAAAAGCTATTGGGATATGCTTCCAACCACAGATGGGGCATAGGTCAATATTCAAAAGGTACAGCCAATAATTGGAAATAGACAAACCGGTTAATGTAATGACCCGGGCAGAATGATTTACTTATACTACAAGGCCTTTTTTTATTACACTTAAGGCAAGGTCTGTGCGGCTTGCAGCATTAAAACGTTCAAAAAGATTATTTCTTAAGTATTCTACCTGGCGGTCGGAAATATCCATATCTTTTGCGATTGCCTTATAGGTTTTATTGGTACAGCAAAAGCGTAGAAAATCGATTTCCTGGTCTGTGAATTGATGCTTTAAAGTATAAGTGCCTTCAGTTGTAGTTTGTTTAATAAAATTTGTAGCAGTACGATCTGAGAAATAATATCCTGTGTGCATCATTTGCCATACAGCCCTTTTAAGCTGGATAGTATCTTCTGATTTGGAAACAAATCCCTGTGCCCCGCATTTAATAATTTTCCATATCATTTCCTCGCTTGTATACATAGAGATAGTCATAATTTTAGTAGCAGGAAATTTTTCTTTTACCGCTTTAATGGTTTCATAGCCATTCATTTCAGGCATGGCTAAATCAGTTAATAAAATATCCGGCAGGTTTTTAGGAGATAACATATCCATTAATATCCTTCCATTACAGGCCTGGTAAATCACTTTACAGTTATCCCAACTGTCTATTAATTTGCTCAATGCTTCCCTGTACAAAATATGATCATCAGCAAAAGCAATTTTAATCAACTGGTTATTATGGTTGGTTGGCATGCAGTTTTGTTTTTAAGGGTAAGGGATAACGGTGCCGGATTATTGTGGGTGTGGGGGGGGGGGGGGGGGAGTGATTTAT
>JBBRFX010000225.1:0-4838 GCA_038241275.1 Chitinophagales bacterium | reverse complement strand
ATTAAAACGGCCTTCCAGTTTTCTAAAAGAAAAATGGCGGATAATGCTAATATAAAAAGCTGGTGATCCAGCGCATCTGCACTTATGATATGTTTCCAGCCTAAATCAAAATAAAATGCAAAATCATTCATAAAGCCAATCCTCTTAAGCCAATTGTATTAAGTTTGTAATTAAATATCTTCAAATATAATTGTATTCACCCATTTCTTTTTTCAATGGCAAGTATTCTATATAAATGGTTTTTTACTGCAACGGTCTGTCTGTTTCTTACAGGCAATGCCCTTCATCCAATTTATGTAAGTGTTACAGAAATGGAACTGAACAAAAAGGAAAAAACACTTGAAATTAGTTGTAAGCTTTTTACAGATGATTTTGAAAAAGCGCTTCGTGTTGCATACAATACCCATGTAGACCTGATTAATCCCAAAGGCAGGGTGGCAATGGATAAATTGGTAAATGATTATGTGCAAAAACATCTGAAAATTAATGCAGATGGCAGGCTTGTAAATTTAAAATACCTGGGATATGAATTGATTGAAGAAGGCGTTTACAGTTATTTTGAAGCTACGAATATTGAAAGACTAACAGATGTTACTATATTCAATAATCTATTATATGAATATAGCAAGGAGCAAATGGGATTGATGCATATAACGGTAAACGGTACCCGAAAAAGTACCCGTTTAAATTATCCAATAGAATATGCCAGTATTCATTTTTAAACAATTGCCATTTCTTCCTTAAGTTCCGGTGAAATAGTAACCAATACTTTATCTATCCGCTGGCCATCCATATCAATAATTTCAATTTTAAAATCCCGCCACTCAAATGTTTCTCCTGTATTGGGAATATGTTCCAGTTCGTGCAATACAAAGCCGGCAACGGTATCAAAGTCCTGCTCTTCCTGGTTCATCCAGTCGGCACGGTCAAAATAACTGAGGAAGTTGTAAAAATGAATTTGCGCATCTACAAGGTAACTGCCATCATCCCGCCTCACAATTTCGTATTCTTCCTGGCCACTATCAGGCACATCACCCACAATGGCTTCCAATATATCATTCAGGGTAATCATACCTTCCAGTGTGCCATATTCATTCACAATAAAGCAGGTGTGAATTTTGGTAGATTTAAATTTTGCCAGTAACTGGTAGGCTTTATTATTTTCCGGTACAAACAAGGCTGGTTTGGCCAGTTTACTTAATGGGGTAGAGGGATTGGCTTTAAAAAGATCTTTGATAGAAATTAATCCTTTAATATCATCCACGGTATTTTCACAAACAGGGTAAGTGCTGAATGCATAATCTTCTTCCTTATTTCTGATATCTTCTACGGTATCATTCATATCAAACCATACAATATCTGTGCGATGAGTCATCAAAGAAGTAATACTCCTGTCTCCCAGGTGAAAAACCCTTTCTATAATCACTTTTTCGCCTTCTTCTATAGAGCCGGATTCACTGCCCTCTGTAATCATCGCCTTTATTTCTTCTTCTGTTACAGCGCTATCGCTTAGTATGGTAATTTTAAATAATTTAAAAAACATGTTGGAAATAAAAGATAATAATCCAACAATAGGGTAAGCCAGTTTTGATAAAAAATTCATGGGCCCTGCCACCAGTAATGAAATTCGTGTGGCTCTCATTAACGCTATTCTTTTAGGAATAAGCTCTCCGAGGATGATGGATAAAAAAGTTACAATTACCACTACAATGGAGGTAGATACTGTTTGGGCATAGGGTTGTAAAAACGGAATTTTTTCTATAGCAGGCAACAGGTCTTTACTGAATTTTTCGCCACTATACAAACCCGTTAGGATAGAAACCAATGTAATACCCAACTGCACGGTAGATAAAAACTTATCGGGACTTTCTGAGAGTTTTAGTGCAATGCCTGCTTTGAGGCTGCCTTTATTTTTTAAAGCTTCCAGTTTTCCTTTTCTCACACTTACCAGGGCCATTTCTGTCATTACAAAAATGGCATTTATGACTATCAGTAATAATAGAATCAATATTTCAAACATAGTTATTATTTATACCAGGTAATAGTTTTTATTAAATGACCTGGCGGACAAATATCCGAAAAGAAAACCAACTAATGCTCCAAAGATCACATCCACAGGATAATGAACCCCCACATATACCTGTGCGTAGATGATAATTCCTGCCCAGGCAAAAAACAACCATGCCTTTTTGCCAATATGATTTTTAAGGGTAAAGTACATAAAAGCTGCCAATCCAAAGTGATTGGTAGCATGGGAGGACGTAAAACTGGAACTTTGAGGACGATAGGCTACCAGGAAACGCAATCCATCTGCCATAGCAGGATCATTGCATGGCCTGAGGCGGAATATATTTTCTTTAATAAGTTCGCTGCTTACAAAGTCGGTAAGTGTGGCAAGGCATGCAACAAAAATTACCCACCACCAGCCTGTTTTTTTAAAGTTGATAACTGCATACAAAACCATGAAAAGATAAAAAGGGGTCCATAAATACTGGTTCCTGATGAGGGGCAAAACTGCATCTAAAAATGGGTGATGCCATTGACCATTAATTAATTTAAAGAGCGACCTGTCTAATTGCAGTATTTGATGCATGTAAGGGGTTATGTGCAACAAAAATAATTAAACTAACTTTGCCGCTGTTTTAAATTATTAAAAATGTCTTTGATAAATAGGATTCCAGGGCTACTTAAATGGATTTTTATATCTATGATTTTGCTGCTGGTACTCATGTTTTTTTACCGTTTATTTTTTTTCTACAGCTATAGTTTACCAGGCCGCCCTTTTACCGGCTCCACATTTTTATTGGGGTTGAGGTACGATGCAAGAGTGGTAGCAGCTATTGGATTGGGCATGCTTTTGCTTTGCCTGATTCCTTTTTTAAATCCTTTTAAAAATAAAGTGGCCAAAACAGGATGGGTAATTATGCTTACCATCATTTTCCTCTTATTCCTGTTGGTTTATGTAACAGATTTTTATCATTACGATTACCTGCAACAGCGTTTAAACGCATCCGTTATTAATTTTTTGCCCGATGCCAAAATATCTTTTGGTATGGCAAAAGATTCTTATCCCTTGTTTTCTATTACTGCTGCAATTGCAGTAGTGCTGGCTTTATATGCCTGGCTCAATAACAGGATATTAAATTTTTTAATGGCTGCTTCACAGCATCATCCCACAAAACCGAAAAAATGGTATTTCATAACAGCCACTTTGCTGATGGCTGTTTTAATCTTTGGCCGCCTGGGACAATATCCTTTAAGATGGAGTGATGCATTTTCGTTGGGCGACGATTTTAAAGGTAATACTGCATTAAACCCTTTTCAGAGTTTTTTAAGTTCTTTAAAATTTAGAAATGCATCCTATGACCTTGCAAAAACAAAAAAATATTATCCGTTAATGGCTGCTTACCTGGGGGTGCAGCAGCCGGATACTTTAAAAATGAATTTTGAAAGGCAGTATCATTATACCGATACGCCGGCGGTTAAAACAAATATTGTAGTAGTTATTTGTGAGAGCTTTAGTGCCAATAAAAGTTCTATGTATGGCAATAAACTTAACAGTACACCTTTTTTTAACAGCCTTTGTATGGAGGGTGTTTATTTTAACAGGTGTTTTACCCCCGCTTTTGGAACAGCCCGTGGAGTTTGGGCTACCCTCACCGGCATACCCGATGTGCAAAATACTAAAACTGCCAGCAGGAATCCTATGGCAGTAAACCAGCACACCATAATGAATGATTTTAAACAGTATGATAAATATTATTTTTTGGGAGGCAGCACTACCTGGGCCAATATCAGGGGAGTACTAACCAATAATATTGAAGGGCTTAAAATTTTTGAAGAAGATAGTTTTGATGAAGGCACTGTGGATGTGTGGGGGATAAGTGATAAAGATCTTTTCCTGGCTGCCAATAAGCAATTGGCTAAAGAAAACAAACCCTTTTTTGCTATTATACAAACGGCAGGTAATCACCGGCCATATACAATTCCCAAAGAAGATTTACCTGAATTTAAACTGGTAAATTACCCTGCTGATACGCTCAGGAAATATGGTTTTTCCGGCAATGATCAGTTAAATGCTTTCAGGTATTCAGATTTTTGTTTTCAAAAATATTTTGAAGCGGCCACTAAAGAAAAATATTTTAAGAATACCGTTTTTGTTTTTGTAGGCGATCATGGTATCAGGGGAGACGCCGGATATTTATTTCCGCAAAGTTATTCCAGGCAGGGTTTTACTGCAGAACATGTGCCGCTGTTATTTTATGCACCCGCTATTTTAAAACCACAAAATATCAGCGATGTTTGCTCTCAATTGGATATTCTTCCTTCTGTAGCCTATCTTGCCAGGCAATCGCACAGTAACACAGCCATGGGTAGAAATTTATTTGATACCATCAACAAAAAGGTACCCTATGCTTTTATTGCAGACCCCGATACCCGGTTTATAGGTTTGCTTAGTAATGAGTATTATTACGGCAGAAATTTATCTACCGGCATCAAAGAATTTGTATCGATCGTAAACAATGATGCTGTGATACCGGGAGCTAAAACAGATAGTATCAAAAATTCGATGGCTACATTTACAGAGGCATGGTATGAAACGGCAAGGTACCTGCTGCTAAATAATAAAAAAAGAAATTAAAATTGTAAGTTCGGCAGGATAAACTGCTATGCTGTAAAAATCATTTAAAGGAGTTTTTTATTATGTTCATAAAATGGAAGATGTCTAAAACAATACAGTGGATTATAAAATTATTTTTAATCTACCTGTTTATTTTTACTGCTTTCAGGGTAGCTACGGTTATTTTTTTTAAACCCGCCGACATTAAACTGCTTGA
>JBBRFX010000224.1:0-4843 GCA_038241275.1 Chitinophagales bacterium | reverse complement strand
CTCTGTGCGAAAGGAAAACCCTGTCTACCGTCAGGCAGGCTTATAGTGTTTTGTTTGAATCCAGAAAATCTTTTCATGTTTTTTGAATATTAAAGCTTGCAAATCCATTGGCAGCAGATAAACACTTGCTCCTGTCATGCTGAGGTACGAAGCATCTACTGTCGGCAAGATTAGATGCTTCGTTCCTCAGCATGACAGCACAGGGATTCACCAGGTATGACAGACTGAATAGTTATTTAAGAAAGACAAAGAAGTTAATGAGATCAGTTTATTTTTTGTAAACTCCATTTGCAATAAAAACTTGCTCCTGTCATGCTGAGGAACGAAGCATCTACTGTCGGCAGGATTAGATGCTTCGTACCTCAGCATGACAGGAAAACAATCCAAACTTTTCTGCAAAGCAGAAAAAAATCTGTGTTCATCGTTCAAACCTGCCTGCCGCCAGGCAGGTCCGTGTCATCTGTGTTCCAATTTTTTCACATCAAAGATGTGCACACACGGTAGATCCCACCCGCCAGGTTAGTTTGACAGGATGCTATTTTGTTTTCATCGCAGTAAATTCCTTTAATCCCTTTGTATAAACTTTAGCCCTTGCTTCTGCAAAATAATCTGCACCAAGGCTTACAGCGGCTTCAATGGCTAATGCCAGCCCAAGGCCCACCCAAAATGATTTGCTTACATTGTTTTTAAAATAAAAAAACAAACCCACGCCTGCCAGTAGCAGTACAATTTCTGTATAGCGGTAAATCACAAAATTTTTGTTCACCGTTTCCATACGGGGTATCTCTTTTGTTTTTAAAGCAGCAGGGTTCATATCATAAGCATATACATTTTGCAAACGATCGGCATCGCTGCGATTGTAAACAGTATACCCTATCACCAGGTGCAGGATGCCAATTACAAAAAATGGAATAGAGGCGCCTTTGTGCCAGTTTGTTTTTAAAAAAAAGAAAAATACAATGGCAAGAATAATGGCGGCTGCACCAATAATCATAAAAAGCAGGCTTTCACTTTTCTCGGCCACAAAATATTTTTCAATGTCTGTTTTGGTAAACATGGTTTGGGGTTTGGGGTTAATTGTTTGGGGTTTTGCGTTGGGCGTTTTGCGTTTAGCGTTTTGCGTTTAGCGTTTAGCGTTTAGCGTTTAGCGTTGGGCGTTTTGCGTTTAGCGTTTTGCGTTTAGCGTTTTGCGTTTAGCGTTTTGCGTTACGAAGTTTGTAATAAGGTTAAGCTTTAATTTTTATGGAAGTTAACGCCTAACACCAAACATCAAACGTTTTAGGGAGCCAACTCCAAACCCCCAATCTTATTAAATCTAATCAGCCTCCGCTTTAATAGCTTCTTCTATTTCTCTTCCCAATGGATTTACAGCAGCCTCAAAAAAATGCGTCAGGTTTCCTTTTTCATCAATTAAATATTTACAAAAATTCCACGAAGGAGCTACATAGTTCCAGCCATTTTTATTTTCATCAGTAAGCCATTGGTACACTTCATGCTGATTTTGTTTTTTAATAACCATAGCTTTTTTTGCCAGCAGGAATGTTACCCCAAAATTTACTTTACAAAATTGTGCAATGGTTTCGTCAGACCCTTTTTCCTGTTCGCCAAAATCGTTTGCCGGAAAACCAATCAGCACCAAACTGTCTTTGTATTTTTCATGCAACGCCTGCAATGCTTCGTACTGTTTGGTATAACCGCAGTCTGAAGCAGTATTCACAATCATTACTTTTTTATTTTCCAGCGATGCAAAATCCAATTCAGCTCCATTATTCAATGTTGCCTTAAGATCGTAAAAAGAAGTAGCAGCCATTTTATTTGATTTAAGTATTGTATTTCCTTTGCCAGCCATTTTAGATAAACGGGTGAACAATGGGTAAAGTAATTGTAGAAATTTTTGTTTAAAGGTCATAGTCTTTATCTTATCAGCCATTTTAATAATTTCATTTTTCCTTTCATAGGAGGATATTTCATTGCAGGATCAAACCATAATGGTGTTTTCATAACAGATTTTTTATGGCTGAATGTATCAAAACTAAATTTGCCATGATAACTTCCGGTGCCGCTAAAACCCCTGCCACCAAAGGGCAGTTGATGATTGGTAAGGTGCAGCGCCGCATTATTTACACAGCCTCCACCAAAAGCTACGCTCTGCAACCATTGTTCTTCCTTTTGTTTATTAGAAGTAAACACATAAAAAGCCAAAGGGTTCTTGCGTTGTTCAATTATTACCAGGGCCTCACTCATTTCTGTAAATGGAATAACGGGCAGTAAAGGGCCAAATATTTCATCGGTCATTATCGTGGTATTCATGGCCACATCCTCCAGCAGCGTGGGTTCTATATATAATTTAGTACGATCGGTTTTGCCTCCCTGTACCACTGTTCCCTGCTGCAGGTATTGGCTCAGCCTGTCAAACTGTTTTTCATTAATGATCTTTCCATAATTTTCATTCAGGAATGCATCATCGCCATAAAATTCCAGGATAGCATTTTTCATTTCCTGTACCAATAAATCTTTTACACTTGTGTGCACCAAAATATAATCGGGCGCCACACACATTTGACCTGCATTAGAAAATTTGGTCATCACTATTCTCCTTGCTGCCACTTTTACATTCACCTCCTGCTCTACCACACAGGGGCTCTTGCCTCCCAGTTCCAGCGTAACCGGCACCAGGTTTTTGGCAGCCATTTCATAAATGATCTTTCCCACCTGTGTGCTGCCGGTGTAAAAAATATGATCAAAAGAAAAATGGTTCATCATTGCCGGTATAATGGTTGCACCATCCTGCTGTGTTATGCTGATATACTTTTCATCAAAAGTTTGGCTGATCATTTTTTGCATGATAGCGGCTGTGGCCGGTGCAAATTCCGAAGATTTTAGTACCACACAATTTCCTGCCGCCATAGCCCCCACCAATGGCGTTAATAATAATTGAAAAGGGTAGTTCCACGGACTTATGATAAGCACTACTCCCAAAGGCTCGCTATAAATAAAACTTTTAGAAGGCAGGTTCATCAGGTTGGTAGGTACTTTTTTGGGCGCCATCCAGCTTTCTAATTTTTTAATGGTATTATTAATTTCCGCCAGCAAAAAACCATTCTCCGTTATCCAGCATTCTTCCGGGCTTTTTTTTAAATCGGCAAACAATGCCTCATATATTTCCTGCTCATGAGCTATCACAACATCCCGCAATTTTTGCAGTTGTTGTTTTCTAAAGGAATAAGATTTTGTAGCCCCGCTGTTGTAATAATGTCTGATATCCGTTAATTGGTTAAGAGTGGGCATAGCCATAAATTTGTTTAAAGTTAGAATATTTAATATGACAGATGAGCAATATATGCAGCAGGCTTTAAAAGAAGCACAAACTGCCTTTGACAAAGATGAAGTGCCTGTGGGTGCCATCGTAGTAATGAATGACCGAATCATTGCCCGGGCACATAACCAGGTAGAATTATTGAATGACAGTACGGCTCATGCAGAGATACTGGCACTTACTACTGCCTATAATTTTTTGGGCAGCAAATACCTGCCCGATGCCACATTATATGTAACCGTAGAACCCTGCCTGATGTGCAGTGGTGCATTGTATTGGAGCAAAATTGGCCGTATTGTTTTTGGCGCTGCTGACGATAAAAACAGTTACCGCAGGGTTACTGATGGCAACAACCCTTTTCATCCCAAAACAGTCATCATTGGCGGTATCTTAGCGGAAGCATGCGGGCAATTAATGAAAGATTTTTTTAAGCGCAGGCGATAACCCTATCCTTGTTGCGAAATAAGAAACATCCATCTAAAAAAGAAACTTTATAAAAATTAGGCTTTAATTTTGCAACACAATTATCATTAATACATTTTTCTCATTTTTAAATTTATACATCATGGCATTTACTTTAGCACCCCTTCCCTATGCATACGAAGCATTAGAACCCCATATTGACACACTGACCATGCAGATACATCATGACAAACACCACCAGGCATATGTAGATAACCTTAACAAAGCAGTAGCTGGCACAGACCATGAAACAAAGTCAATTGAAGACCTGGTAAAAGCTGCCGGCAGCATCAGCCCTGCAGTGCGCAACAATGGCGGTGGCCATTGGAACCATACTTTTTTTTGGGATAGTCTTGCAGCCAATGCAGGTGGCACGCCAACGGGCAAACTGTCTGAAGCAATCAATACTGCTTTTGGCTCATTTGAAGCTTTTAAAGAAAAATTTGCCAATGCCGGCATCACCCGTTTTGGAAGTGGCTGGGCATGGCTGATTGTAAAAGACGGCAAACTGGAAGTAAGCTCTACCCCTAACCAGGACAATCCTTTGATGGATGTGGCAGAAGTAAAAGGAACACCGGTACTGGGCGCAGATGTGTGGGAACATGCCTACTATTTAAAATACCAGAACAAGCGTGCAGACTACCTTGCTGCTTTTTGGAACGTAGTTAACTGGAGCAAAGTAGCAGAGCGTTTTGAAGCTGCTACAGCATAAAATATTTTCATTTTTGTTTTTTAAAAAGCTGCAATATTTTATTGCAGCTTTTTTGTGTGCAGGGTGCAAGAATAACAGGTATAGAAATATGCCTGCAGTTTTACCATGTTGAGCTGTGCCTTTGTGGCAATAACATAGCTGCGATAAATAATTTTTTCCGGTGCACTAAACAATGGCGGGTAAAGTTTTATTACAAACAGGTGCCTGGCCGTGAAAAGTTTTTCTGGGAAATACCCCGGCCAAAAAAGCCGCAGCAATTGCCCAAACTGCTAAACGAAGAAGAGATACGAAAACTTTTTAATGCCCTCAAAAACAAAAAGCACAAAGCAATGCTCTTTACAGCCTACAGTGCC
>JBBRFX010000223.1:0-5002 GCA_038241275.1 Chitinophagales bacterium | reverse complement strand
TTTTAAAAGCAAAAAATTGAATTTGCTCACTTTTATAGGGCTTTTCCTGGGGCTTACGGGAGTTGGAATAGTGTTTTATGAAAGTGCTTTTAATAATTTGAGCGCCAATTTTTTTATAGGGTTAGGCTTATCTGTATTTGCAATGCTTAGCTGGAGTGTAGGCACTATTTTTCTTTCCCGCAATAAAGCCAACATCAATCCGTATTATGGTACCGGTTGGCAAATGCTGGTGAGTGCTGTTATTTTATTTGTAATGGCAAATGTTACGCATGCAACGGTTCCACTCAGCACTATTTCAATTACCGGCTGGCTGGCTATTTTATACCTAGTGGTATTTGGTTCCATTATTACCTTCATTGCTTTTATTTATTCTATGAAAGTATTGCCTGTAGCCATTTCTTCTTTGTATGCCTACATCAATCCATTGGTGGCAATGGTAGTGGCTACTTTTGTTTTAAATGAAAAACTAACGATTAATATTTTGTGGGGAGCTATTGTTACACTGATAGGTGTGTATTTGGTAAACCTGAGCATTAAGCGCAATACAAAAATTATTGCCGAATCTGAGATATAAAGTTTTCATACATTTCTTTCCAACCTGCATAAAGCCTGTCTGTTCCTAAAAAATTATTGTGAAAGATAGTGATCAACTGTGCATTTACTTTTTTGCAGGATTCATAATAATACACTAACTCCGTTAAAGATGATGCTGCATCTTGTTTTTGCTCATAAAAACTATTGGCATCCATAAAGCAGAAAGGGTGCAGCCGCAGTTGTGTAACTTTTTCTGCAGGCAGATTGTACCAGTAAAATGAAGAAGCCACAGATGCCCTGAATCCATTGATGCTGCCATACCCCATGCTGTAATCATCCGTAATTCCTGCCTGGGCCAAATGGTCAAAAGTTTCGGGAAAAGACAATTTAATATAATGCTGCCGGGATTTGGTAATGATGGTATTGCCTGCAGTTTCTGCAATCTTTTTTTCTTTTTTTAAAAGATCTTCCTTCTCATTGCTTTTCCAGGAAGGGTGCAGGCCAATGTCGTACAGCTTTGCATGTTTTTTTATGAGCCCCCACATATTGTGCTCGTAGGGCGAAATGTTTTTGTCGTAGATGCTGCCCGATGTGGCCACAAGGAAAAAATAAACCGGCTTTAGCTGGTATCGGCTGTGCAGTGTTCTTAAAAATTCATAACTGTCAAAAGGATCTTTTTTCAGTCCTGCCAACACAGCTAACCGTTCTAATGAGGGCGACTTTACAAATCCCCCGATATTTCTCACAAGCCCTTTGCCTTTGTAAGACCAGGCAATATCAATATCGTATGTAGGTAAATAACAAAAGCCGGAAGGTATGGGGCTGAAGGAAGGAAATTTAATTTTTAATGTTTCAGCAAAATGGGAGATCCAGATATTGATCAGGGGTTGCTGTAAAAAACCTTCTTTAAATGCCATAGAATTTTCATGAGCATACCTGCCATACATATCTTTTTCATGGGGCAGGTATTCTTCATACCGGCTCAGCAAATAAAAACAGGCTGCAAAAATGTCAAAAGAGAAATCGCTGTTGCTCGTTTTAAAAAAAGCTTTGTATGCTTTTGTTTCAAAGCAGTCAATGGATTGTTTTGAAATGTTTTTTTCAAACAGTAAGGAATGATTTTTAAGGTTTAAAACATTGCCTTCCATTACCATATCGCTGTAATTTATTTTTGGCCCATCGTGGTTTTTAAAACCTTCAGAATCTATGGTAAGGCTAAAGCCCGTGCCTAATTGTTCCTGGAAAATAAATTTGCAGATATACTGCAGGCGAGTGCTGACGGTATGGGAGTAGATAAGCATAATTCTTTTAAAAATTCAGAGGCTTTTGTTTAGAATGTCTCACTCTTACAATCAAAATTTGGCTTTCATCAAAAAAGAAAGAAATTTTATAATGATGAATAAACAGTACCCTAAAACTTCCGTTGTTGTTTTTTCTAAACTTATCTATTGTGTAATGCGCTGGATTTATTGCAGCTTTTAATAAGGCGACATTTATTTTAGCGACGATTTTTTGTGCATTTTGAGGAGAGTCTTCCCTTACATAATTCAGTGCTTTTTCAAGATAAATGATTGCTGAATTTCTCCAGATTATGGTACGGGCTATACCAGGCATTATTTATGAAGCTTTTTTATTGCCTGGTCATGAGTTGTAAATTCACCTTGTTTAATTTCTTCAATTGCCTTATCTATATCATTGTTATACTCGTCTAAATCTATTTCTTCAAACGAATCCTTATTGTAAGATTTTAACATAGCATAAATAGCATTTACAATACTATCATCACTTTCTTCAATGAGTTTGTGCAGTTGTTCTCTTGTTTCCAGTGTACTCATAAAATAAAATTTTAAATATTGCGTAAGCTACAATTTACAACATTTATTTTTTAAACCTTTCCTTCCACATCTGGTTAAAAGTCTTTTGACTAAAGTTTAAATCAGCCCTGTTTCGTTTCCAGTCTGTAAATAATCCGTTCACTACTTTATTTTTAAAAGCACCGCTGCCCATATTCATCATTCCCCTGTTCAGGCATCCGATTTTCCAGAGTTTCCAGGCAGTACGTTCTGCAAAGCTGGTAAGTCCTTCCTGCACCGATTCTTTCCTGTTATCCAGCAACAATTCATGCAGGTTAATTTTTACAGCACATACTTCTGTACAGTTGCCACACAGCGAAGAGGCAAAGCTTAAATGTTTATAGTCTTCCATCCCCTGAAGATGCGGAGTAATTACACTGCCAATGGGACCGCTGTAAGTGGCGCCATAAGCATGGCCTCCAATATTTTTATAAATGGGGCAAGCATTTAAACAGGCACCACACCTGATGCAGTACAGGCTTTCCCGCTGCACCGGGTTTTCTAAAATATTCGTACGTCCGTTATCCAGCAATATCACAATCATTTCTTCCGGTCCATCTGTTTCTCCCGGTTGCCTTGGCCCGCTGATGATACTGTTGTAAGAAGTAATTTTTTGCCCGGTACCAAATGTGCTCAGCAATGGCCAAAACAAAGCAAGGTCTGTGAGCGAAGGAATTACTTTTTCTATGCCCACCACCACAATATGTGTTTTAGGAAATGCGCAACTCAGCCTGGCGTTGCCTTCATTTTCTGTAACAGCCACAGCACCTGTATCGCTGATGATAAAGTTGGCGCCGGTAACCCCTACTTCTGCCTGCACATATTTTTCTCTTAAAATATTTCTTGCAACTAATGTTAATTCTGTAGGAGTCAATTTAGGATCGGTGCCCAGTTTGCGGGCAAAAAGGTTGGCCACATCTTCCTTGCTCTTATGCATGGCCGGTGTTACAATATGATAAGGCGCTTCGCCATCCAGTTGCTGAATATATTCTCCCAGGTCTGTTTCTATGCTTTCAATACCATGTGCTTCCATGGCTTTGTTCAGGTGAATTTCTTCGGTAACCATGCTCTTGCTTTTTACCAGCATTTTGCAGTTTTTGGCTTCGCAAATTTTAATAATGGCTTCAATGGCCTGTGCTCCATTTTCTGCCCACAGCACTTTGCCGCCTCGTTTGGTGAAATGCATTTCAAATGCTTCCAGTTGCTGATCCAGTGTTTCTATTGCACGCCATTTAATGTTCTTGGCTCTTTCCCTGGCAAGGTGCACATCGCTAAACTGTTCTTTTCCCTGTGGCACTACGGCATTGTAGCGGCCAATATTAAAACTGATCTTGCGCCTGTGGTCCAGGTCGGCTGCCTTAATGGTGCTTTTGGCAATAAAGGTTTCTGATGTTTCAGACATAATTTATTTTTTTGTTACCTGCTTTTGTGCATAGGGCCACGGCATTGGCGGCGCCTGCTGCCGGTAAAGGCAGGCTCCATGTTCAACAGCATTAATTCTTATCATCTTTTATCTAAGCGAAATTAGGGCAGAACGGGAAATTTTTGATGGTTTGTTTTTAGGGGATATTCTTACAGCACTGCACACAATATATAATTGCAGCCTTGTATTGAGAGCCGGCAAACAATTGGCCGGCATCGCCCCCAAAATTCTGCAGCCCGGCCTTTAATTTTTAAGAAGCGATTAAACCGGCAAGGGCTTGTAAGCCTACAGACACTATTGATAAAAGGTAGCAGCTAAAGATTATACCTGCTGAGCCGTAAGGCAGTAAGCACAGCCACCCATTGGGCCCTTATTTAAAGTGGGCTTTAAGCGGGCTTTGAGTGGGCTTTAAGTGGGATGTAAGAAAATTATGAGTAATGAGTTGTGAGTTACAATCAAACCCTGACGCCAGTAAGACAGCAAGTGCGCCGGATAAAATAATGCAAAAAAAGGGGCTATAAAAACCTGCGTTTTTTGGCTTTTCGTGAATACTTCTATTAAAAAAGCGCAAGTTTTAAAACTTGCGCTTTTTTACTGCTCTTTTCACTATATCTTCAATAATCAAACTCGTAGGAGGGTTTAAGATTTTGGGCAAAACCAAAACCTGCGCCTATTAGCGAGTTGTACGTCACCCTAAACGACATCCTACAAACATTTAAGCATCCATGACTTTGCTGACACTACCCTACGCTATTTTTAGCACATTGCAAGGCACACAAAACCCCGACACAAGGCCAACCTTGCAAAGAGCTAAAAATGCCAACGCACAGCCCACCCACCCCGGCTGACGAATATCTATCAACATTTGTTTTACACTTCAGCAATAAAACTTTACTAAGCACCACTGCCCACCCACCACCCACCAGACGAAATATTATTATCTGCAATCGGAATTTGAACAGGAAAAACTATAGTCTACATTTCCCGATAAGTCAATAAATTTGCATAATATGCAATGAATATGAGTAAAAAAGCAATAAATCGTTTAAAAGTTGTGCTTGTTGAAAAGAATCTCAGTAGCAAATGGCTAGCAGAACAACTTGACAAAAACGAGGCAACTATTTCAAGATGGTGTACAAACGATGTGCAACCACCTTTGACAACGCTTGCAAAAATTGCAGAAGTGCTAAAG
>JBBRFX010000222.1:0-5013 GCA_038241275.1 Chitinophagales bacterium | reverse complement strand
GCACTTGATGCACTCGACAAAATTTTAAAATTAACTACAGAAATGGTTAGACCGAATAGGAAATTTCCAAGAAATAAAATAAAAAAGAAGCCCCCGTCCATGAATTACAAACAATTGTAGCTTAACTAAACGACATTGAATGAGGATTTGATAAAACTTGTAACTAAAATAAAATCGGCATCTGTAGTGATTATTACTCCGGGTGAAGAGGATGTAAAAGTAAATGCAGGCCCATTGCAAACGGCTATGCCAAAACTCACCTTAACCAGGGAACCACAGAAGAATCCTGATAAAAATAGAAATTGAGTACCGTGAAATTATTTATATATGCAAAATAGAACTCGGAATTTATTCATACTAATTATACCTTTTTTTTTGATGATATTGATCAATGAGTATTCAAGAGTTGACATAAAATGGCAGGGCTACAACTTTAAAGACGTTAGTGTTATGAATTCATCAAAAAAGACAACAAAGGAATGTACGTGGAATTGCCAAAATAATACAGCGTTTTGCAAATCAAATCATGTCAAATATCTGAAATCTTATTTCAGTTACATCGACCCGATTTACTTTGGGATGATTAAATTCTTAAAAAGTACAGGAGATTACCAGGTCGCAAATATTATCTTTCTCATGTTCATCTGGCCTCTGGTTATGTTTGTCCTTATTATCAATTCATTAAGTTTAATCGCTAAAATAAAAAATCTAAACTCCAGGTAACGATATGATAAACTACTTAATTAAAATTGTCACGTACTTGTATGGTTATGGTACAGACTTTACTATAAATCTGGCAAATATGTTTGGACTTTCTTATTATGAAACCAATGCATTCATCTTTTGTATTGCCTGGCCATTAATCACAATTCTTTTAATTGGATCTTATTTGCTTTTATTACTCACCTATAAACGTATGTTGTCTAAGAAAAGTGCTATTCTACGTGCGGGATAATTTTACCAGGTTACCGATCCGTTAACCGATGGCATTACTTAAAAGGTTTACAAAAAAAATCAAACGAATCAAACATCTAATCCATTTAAATAAGCTCTGCCCAGTAATATCGCTTTTAATAAATTGACAAAATTTTTTCCGTCATTTAGTATTGAAGAATAATATTTCGATAGGAATGCACATTGCTGTGAAGCTCCATTTATAACTATGGTATTTTCCTAAACACCTCCCTAAAAACTTTCAAACCCTTTCTTTTTTTCTTTAGGTAAAATTTGAGACCAATGTAGCCTATTACTGTATAAAAAAGTATGTTAGCAAATGAACTGACGAACGATCTACGTTTTGCATTACCGCTAGTCTAATAAATATTTCTACATTTCTAAAGAATTGGATATATTAAAAAAACATTAAGCATGAAAAAACAAATTGCTTCATGCCTTCTGATGAAAAGCAAAATTCATTCACTCCTTCCTTCCATTCCATTCCGCCGTACTACGCTTCGCTTCGTACAACTCCATTACGCTTCACTCAGTTCGTTCATTTCATTTAGCTTTTCTGGCTAGGTTTTAAAAATCACCAGGTATACAGCAGTATTCACTCATTCACTTTCACTACGTTCACTACTTCATTTGTTCGTTCCTCACTCATTCGTCGGTTCACTCCGCTTCGTTCATTCGTTTCATACAGCTGTCATGGATAAGCTTCCTGGCCTGTAACAGATCAATCTTTCTTTATCTAATTCGAAGGATGGCTCTATGCAGAAAAAAAACAATACTACACTAAGTTCGGCAATGGCGCCTACGCCATCTCTGATGATCCTTTGTGCAAATGCTGCAGCGTAATTCATTCTTCAACTTTAAGAAAGCCCGCCAAAAAAACAAGCCATAAACACAAGGCAACGCACAGAGCCAGCATTTATGCTTGTCTTTTTTATGCCCATTGCCGTCCTCAGTTCCGTATCGTTTTTTTTCACCCTTAAATTATTCGTTATGTCTATTCTTGTTCTTTATTACTATTATTACTGTCCGCTTTTTGGTTGCATTATCTTAGTGTATAAGCTTCCTTGCGGTAGTTTTGCCCATCATTATCTAGGTTATGGTTTTCACACTATTAATGAGCTACCTTTTTAGGGTAGCTTTTTTTTTGTTTTATCGAAGCAATATTCTGCAGGAAAAAAAACAAAAACATTTTGGCTAATCTAATTTGACTACAGCACAAACAAATACAGCCAACGCTTCCATGATTACAAACACCTCAGCATTTGGTTTTCCTGCTGGTTCCTTTCACCTGGCGTGTTTGTTTTTTCATCACAGCTAGGTTATTCATTCACTTCATCATGTGAGCCTCCCTGGTAGGGGGCTTTTTATTTTATAAAATTCTATCAAAAACCTCAAATGCTTCAGTGTGCCTCAAGGCCACCTCCTTCATTTCGTTCGTTTGCTCCGTCTCCTCCGCTGCACTCACTCATTCAGTACCTGGCCTTGCGTCAATTATCATCTTTTCAAATTTATGAAAGCGTCTCCCATTCATAGTTAAAATTCAATTCAGGATAATTGACCATCCCGTCAATTGCTCAACTTTCAATTATCAACTATCAAACTGAATACAAATATATTTTTTTATAGCGAAGCAGTTATTGATCAGGTAAGTAAAAAAATAAAAGAGTATATAAATTAGAAATGTTGGATATAATGTCTATATTTATAATACTTTATAATTTGATTACTGTCTTATATTCTATAGCATCTCCAAAAGCTATCCTGTAAAAAACCAACCCTAAACTACCTTCTTTATGAGAATTAGGTATCTAAAGAAAATTCTCCTTTTATTAGTTAGTATATTATTAGCTTATGTTCAAAATATAGCTGCACAGGTAAACTATTACTCAAGTTCTTCTGTAAATAAAATTTCTACAACAAATAAAAACTGGCATCAAGGCGGAATATTCAATGGTGAATATCCTGAAAAGGAAATACTTGCTGGCCGCACAGAATACACCAAAAAATTTGACAAAGGAAATGGTGTAGTTACTATGATTTTTGGCGGTCCGTTTCATTTTAAAGATAATATAGGAGGATGGCAAGATATAAATCTGGATGTAAAGCCTCAGGTTAATGGTATCTATGCTTATATAAATGAAGAAAATAAATTCATTTCCCGTTTTGCCAAAAATGCTAATGATGGGGTTAAGATGGAATATCAAAATACAGGTATAAAGTTTGGCATCAATACTTCCCTGGGAGCAGCTAACTGGACGCCGACACTATCAAATAAATCGAATATCTTAACCAATGAAAACAGGTTAACCTACAAAAATATTTATGAAAACATTGACTTGATATATGAGCTTACAGCAGAAGCAATGCAGCACAGGATGATATTCAATAACAAAACCGTTTTTAACGGCTTAATGTTACAAAAGTTTATTACAGTAGAAGAAACTATTACCCTGCCTTTAAATACGATTTTGAAGGATGATATTGGTGTTATTAATACAAATAGAATTACTGAAGGGAATATTTTTATCGTTGTAAATGATGACACAATTTTTACCATTTTATCTGCTCATATCTGGGATGCCAGTTTTAAGGGAAATATTTTAGAGAAAGCCAACGAAAAGATCAACGGTGTAAGTGATATAAAGACATCAGTTTATTTTTTGCAGGGCAATGCCATTAAACTTATTGCTTCAATTCCTACCGAATGGCTGTTTGATCCGGAAAGAGTTTATCCAATCATTTTTGATCCTACTGTTAATGTAGGTAGTGTTGGGTCTTTTAACTCGAGTTATCGTTATCCCTTTAATACCTGCAGGCAACAAAGAATAAGTCAGATACTTTTCCTGAAAAGCGATATCAATTCCGGGGGAATTAATACAACAGGAAACATAACTCAGGTTGAGTTTTTTCAAAATTCCAATAATCCGATTGCAAATAATAATGTTCGGTTAAAAATGCAGGAAGTTGCATGGAACGTAATGACCACGTCTATACTCACCTCAACAGGTTTTACAGACTGTAATGTTCCTGTTAATCAAAATTTTACTTCAGGGGGCTCCAATAACTGGCGGTCATTATCGCTGGGCAATCAATTCCTTTATACAAATACCAAAAATTTATTGATTGAAGTAAGCTTTAATAATGCACCAAGTAATACTACTGGTTGCACTTGCACAAATACAGGTCCCGGAGGTTATTGGGGTTGGTATAATGCTCCATATGCCGGGCACCGTTGGGCTTACAGTAACAGTGCAGCCACCCCCCCAAGTGGTGCAGATTGTAACTACAGTAATAGTCCGGAAGGTAATCCTGCTTATGGATATTTTATACCGGCAACCAGGATTACTATAAATACAGCAGCCGGATGCTCACCTATAACTATCAGCAGTCATCCTTCCTCACAAACAATAGTAGCACCTGCACAGGCACAGTTTTCTGTTTCAGTGTCAGGAACAACCCCTGCTTATCAATGGAAAATGAGTACAGATGGTGGAGCAACTTGGAGCAATGCACCTGCTGTTGCTCCTTATTCAGGCAGTACAAGCAACCAACTTACAATCAATCCCACAAGTGCGGGTATGAACGGTAACCGATTCCGTTGCGAGGTCACCAACAGTTGCACAACCCCTTCCCCGGCTACGAGCAATACTGCAGTATTAACAATAAATGCAGCAGGATGTGCTACTATTATCACACCCACCTCTTCTCCTTCCATTCCGGCTGCGGGAGGCACCGGTTCTTTTGGTATAAATGTTACTCCTAATAGCTGCTCCTGGTCTGCTTCAGAGACACTGACGTGGGTAACCATAACATCGCCATTAAGTGGTACGGGCGATGCAACGTTGAATTACACAGTTGCGGTTAATCCCGGTACTGCACGAAGTGGTATAATAACCGTAAACGGTCAAAGCTATACTGTTAATCAACTTGGTGCCGCAGCACCAACAACATATATAATTTCGGGTAGAGTTATTTACCAAAGCAGTACCGGGCTTGCAGGCGTAAGCATTTCAACTACTCCGGCAGCAGGTACTGCAGTTACTAATGGACAGGGTTATT
>JBBRFX010000221.1:0-5042 GCA_038241275.1 Chitinophagales bacterium | reverse complement strand
AGTTCGTATAATCCATTTAGGAGGGTCGTTGCTGCGTTGCAATACGGCGTTATATTTTGCGGTACCATTAAAGAAATACGATAAATGGTACCAGCATTCTTATTTGATAAAGAGTCAACTGCATTATAACAAAGAAAAATGATACCTATAAATAATTTTCGTCTAAAAAATGGGGCTTTGGAAGTCGAAGGCTACGAAAAGGAATTAATAAACTAAAAAATAATAAACTGATTGTGAAAAAAATAGTTGCCATTGCTATGGTATCCATTGTTGCCTTAAAAAGCAGCGCACAGAATGTAGGCATAGGTACTGCCTCTCCGTTAATGAAACTGCATGTTGCCAAAACAGATAGCGCTGTTGCCTTGTTTGAAAATACACAAGCATTGAATAGTAATGTTAGCAATGCCCTTTATTTTAAAACAGGAGCTGGCAATACCCCATACACCGGGGCAGTAAAAACGATTGGCGAAAGTTCAAGTGCTGCAAGGGTTGGCTTGTTTACTTCTGCAGCCTCTAATCCAAATGGACTGTTAGAAAGAATGAGTATTACCAATATAGGTGATGTAGGTATTGGCACTACAACTCCTTTAACGAAATTACATATAAAGGCCTCGGATGAAGATGTGGTACTATTGGATAACATGCAGTCGCTGAACACAGGTATTAAAAATGCCCTTTATTTTAAAACAGGCAGCAGTTTATATTCATTTACAGGTGCAGTTAAAACCATCGGGCAAAATGGTAGTGAAGCACGCCTTGTTTTTTTTACTTTTGCCTCCAGCAATAAAGCCGGACTTTTAGAAAGGTTAACAGTTTCTGATAATGGCAATGTTGGTGTTGGAACTACTTCTCCCACAGCAAAACTAGAGGTGGCTGGTAATGTAAAAATTAGCGGTGGGCTTACAGTTGGTGGCGGTGTTGTGTTACCAATAAAAGTGGTTACTACCGACTACGTTGTTCAAAGCAATGATTATACTGTTGTGGTAAATATGCAGAAAAATTGGAACATCGATGTAAAAATTTATTTGCCAGTTGCAACTGCAGGTAGAATCATCAACGTAGTTGGTATCAATTTACCAAACAGATACATAACATCTCCATACGGGCCTAGCAATCGTCCTAAAGGAAATATTGCGTTTGTAAATACGGATGGATCTTCGTTGCCTTACTATAATAACCTAAGCTACTCTAGCGGACAAATGGAATATGAATTATCTGCAACTATTAAGACAAAATTCACAGTTTATAGCTCAAGGTTAAATATTACATTTCAATACGTTGATGCTGTAATTGGTTGGGTTAATATCATTCAATCGAATGACAGTTACGACGATTCTGATACCCATTATAATTGAGATAGATTTTATTAAAAAAAAGGTATCAGGTTGCCGCATTGTTTGGAACGGTGGGAAGCACTATTAGAAAAAAATAATATTCAGTTGAGTTCTTTTTTTGCAGGTTAATTGGAATCATTTCAAAATACTTTTGCCATGATCAGCGTCATTTCATGGCAAGCAGCACTTCTTCTTTCCGCCTGCGGCTTACTTCAATTTTCGTATGGTCGTTCAGCACAATAAATCCATCATGGTCAATAAATGAAATAAATTTGCGGTTTACCAAATGACTTTTGTGTGTTCGTATAAAATGATGAGGAGAGAGTAGGGTATCATAATCGCCCAGGGTACGTGAAATAAGATATTTTCGATTGTTTGTAGCAAAGAATTTGGTGTAATTACCCAGCGATTCACAGCGTATAATTTCTGCTGCGGTTAAAAAATGTATGCCTTCCCTTGTGGGTAATGCAAGCTTAAAATCGTCTTTAGAGCTGGCATTTAAGTTGTGCATAATATTCTTTAACAGTAAAAATTGTTCTTTATAATTTTCACTGGTTTGCAAAAACCGTTGCACTGCGCCTTGCAGTTCTTCAATATCCACCGGCTTTAGTAAATAATCAAATGCACTGAAACGAATGGCTTGAATGGCGTACTCATTATAAGCGGTGGTAAAAATTATTTTAAAGTTTTTGTTAGGAATTTTATCCAGCAATTCAAATCCGTTTAGATAGGGCATTTGTATGTCAAGGAAAACAAGGGCTGGCTGGTAAGCATGAATAACTTCTGCGGCGCTGCGGCTGTCGTTACAAACCATCACCTGTGATATCTCCGGTATCGCTTTCTGAATCATTATCCGCAATGCATCTGTAGCTCTTTCTTCATCATCAATTAAAAGTACTTTTAACATGGTTGTAAAATTATATGGGAAAATTTATTTCTACTCTTGTTCCGCCTGCGCTTCCATCTTCATTTTTTAAATCAGTTATTTTTAATGCTCCTTCCTTTCCTTTTGTTTTTCCAAGATTTTTTAATCGTTCTTCCGATACTTTAATGCCTTTGCTGGTATGGGTTCGTGGCTGCCCATTTAAAGCTTGTGTGTTTGTTTTATCCTGTCTACCTGTTCCATTATCCTCAATTATGCAATTAAGCATATTGTCTTTTTCAAAAAATCGGATAACTAATTTTCGCAAACCTTCTTTATGCATCAGCCCATGCCAGATAGCATTTTCTACAAACGGCTGTATCAACAATGTAGGCAGCATTATTTCATCAATATCTATATTTTTATCGCATATTATTTCATATTGAAAAGCATCTTTGAACCTTCCTGACTCAAGCTCGACATACAATTTTAAAATTTCCAGTTCTTCTTTTAGAGAGATGCTTTCTTTATCACTATGCACCAGGATATTACGTAGTAGCCTGGAAAAACGGGATAGGTATTTGGTAGCTACCATATCTTCATTGGCCAATATCATCTGCTGTATAGAGTTTAGCGCATTGAATAAAAAATGGGGATTCATTTGCAGCCGCAGACTTTGTAAACGAAAATCTGTTACTTTTTGTTTTTGTTCCAGTATCTCAATTTTTGCCTGTTGCTTTTCTTCTTCGGCTTTAGCCCGCTCCAGGTGGTTTGCACAAAGCACGGCAATGGTGGTAAGGATGTTTAAGTGCTTTTGTTTGAAGAAGTTCTTCTCCGAATGTTCGCTATCAATAACGCCAATTACTTTGCCGTTGAGGAATATCGGTACGGCTAATTCTGATAAACGGATGGTATCATCTATTACATATCTTTTATCTAACGAGGTATCATTTACCAGTTGAGCTTGTCCCAATAGTGCAGCGGAACCTACAATACCTTTGCCTACCGATATTTCAATGGGTTGGTGGATGGTGTAATCACTTTTCATTTTTGGCCCCCATGCAGCTTTTTGCACCAGCATATTTTTTTCATCATCAAGCATGTAAATAACACAATCTTCAAATTGCAACTGGCTTATGCAATTGCGGGTTACGTCCCATAATATTTCATCGGTTTTTTGCAGGCTGTTTATGCTTGATGCAAAATAACTGATAACCATTTCTGATTCTAATTGTTCCCTTTGCTGGTTCTGTTTTTTGCGATAATAATTTATCACAATCCATAACATGAATATTGCCATGAAGAACGAAATAATTTTAAACCATAGCGTTTTCCAGAATGGCGTGGCAATATTAACCGTAACCATATTCCTCGCATCTATCCATTGTTTATTATCATTACTTACTCTTACCTTAAAAACATATTTACCCGGGGCAAGTGAACTATACCTTACATAATTTTGATCTACCACATTAACCCATGTTTTATCAAGCCCTTCAAGTTTGTACTGATAAAAAGTGCGCAGGTGATGGGTGTAGTCAATAGAAGAAAAGTAAAACGTTACATAATTATCATTTACGCCAAGGTTAAATGTATCTGACATGGTTAAGTCAGCCTGAATATCTCTAGTTTCAATACGGGTAATAACTGCAGGTACTTCTGCTTTTTGATTCAATAGTTTATCTGGATAGAAATATTGTAAGCCTTTTTCAGTTCCCCATATTAATTCATCATCTGCGTTCTGGTGATATGCATTAATTCTAAATCCTTCTACGCTCAATCCGTATCGCTCATCAAAAACCTTCAGGCTGCTGTCTTTAATTGAATAGCATGCCAGGCCAACATCATTGCCCATCCACATCCTGTTATTTTTATCCAGCAAAAGCGCTTCTATCCTTTTGTTGAGCAGGCCATCTGCCACACGTACATTTTTTATTTTTCCTGTTGCCGATAAAATACTTAAGCCTTTAGAGGTTCCGATGTATAAATTATTATACCTGTCTTTATTAAAACAAAATACATTGTCGGAAGTGATGCCCGTACTTTCTTTGAAATTTTGTAAAGTTTTGGCGGTAAAATTGTACCTGAATGCACCGTAACCAGTGGTGCCTATCCATAAATTATCAGCATCCTGTTTATACATGAACATGGATGGATAACGGAAAAGTAGTTGCAGAGATTTATCTACATTTATTTTGGTTAACCTGTTACAGTCAATGCTTCCTATGCCGGTAGAGGAACTTATCCAGGCAATATTTTTATCAATTGCTATATGCAGGATCGAATTGCCTGGCAGGATGCTGTCTGATAAAGTATTTACCAGGTGTTTTATAAGGTTACTATTTTTATCCACTATATAAATACCATTGTCAACAGTTCCTATCCATGCATTTCCTGCACTGTCATAAGTTATATAGGTAAAACTTGCAGAAGTAATTTGCGGATCGTTTATAAATGTTGTTTGGTTTGTACTGCGTTTCCACCTGAATAAATTTTCGCCTGCACCTATAAGAAAATCATCGTTGTTTTTGCTTGCGATGGTATTTATAAACCCATCATAGCTCCTGCTTTTCTTATCCTGAAAAATGAGTTGCTGGCCAATTACAGCATTTGTTTTAAAATAACTCAGTCCATTAGGCATACCGCCAATAAAAACCCAGCCGCTGTTATTTGTGCAAATAATATTTAAAGAATTGTTGATGATACTGGAAGGGTCTGCTGCATTGTGTTTGTAATTACTGAGCTTTTTTAAAATAAAATCGTAGATATAAATCCCATTGTTGCCGGTTGTAATCAGCAACCTGCGGTCATCAATTTTTTTTGCGTTGTTACAAACTCCTGAAAAT
>JBBRFX010000220.1:0-5078 GCA_038241275.1 Chitinophagales bacterium | reverse complement strand
AAACATTTTATAAATGCTTGTATCAAAAGTTATTTTTTGTTCCCCGCTGCAAAGATTTCTTACATCTTTCAGGTGCATCAGCATTTTTGTTTCCAGCAGTTGTTGTTTAGCTGCGGTTTTAGCAACGGCTGTATTAATGGCTGAATCTGCAAAAGCATATTTGGCTATGTAATACAATCGTTTTTCTTTTTCTTTTTTAAGTGTGTCAAAAAAAGGGCCCATATCTTTTCGGTGGCGTTCAATAAGCGTATCATATGCGGCAAGTTGCTGTGCAGAAAATCCGATATCTTTTTTTAGATAAGCCTGCATTGCATTTTTTCTTTCTTCAGAACCATTGGGCCTTCTTCCGCCTGGTTTATTTAATAAAAAAAATGCCAGTCCGCCAATATTGGCTACCAGTAAAACGATGATGATGACCAGTAATGCTTTGCTGTTTTTAGGCCTGTTTATCATGGTTGTATATTTTCAAGGTCAAATAGGGAAGATGAATTATTCATCGAGTATTCATCTGCAGCACCCTGCAGGTTCTGTAAATTAATATCAGTTATAGTGTTATTAAAACTATAGATAACCAGGTTTAAAATAATAAGGAAAGCAACTGCAACTATAGCTATGCCAGGGCGGCTAAGATATAGGCTGATGCGTTCCCATGCCGAAGGTATTTCCCGGTTCATTTTTGCATTGATACGGGTAAGCAAATAGGGAGCAGGTTCAGCCCTTTGGGCACCATTCATGCTATCCAGGGTTTCTTCTACTAAAGTGGCAAGCTTTGTTTTATTCATGGTTTTATTATTAAACCTGTGATTGATAATAGTTTTCAAGCAATTTTTTCAAGCCTGTTTTTGCACGCACCATCAAGGATTCTACTGCATATAAACTGGTTTCCATTATTTCCGAAATCTCCTGGTATGAGAGCCCTTCTATTTTATGAAGGGTAAAAGCCACCCTTTGATTTTTCGGCAATTTTTTTAAAGCTTTAAAAAGTGTGGCAGCTTTTTCTTTGTTATCCAGCAATACCCCGGGGTGATTAAAATTAACCGGCTCATCTGCTGGTTTAATTGAAAATATCTGTTTGAGCAGTCCGCCATTCTTTTGTCTTTTTTTCTTCTTCTCCAAATCTAAAGCCTTATTTACCGTTATCCTGTAAATCCATGTAGAGAGTTGTGAAGCTCCCCTGAATCCATCCAGGTTCTCATACACTTCTATAAAAACATCCTGTGTTATATCTTCTGCATCCTCCTCTGATTGTACAATACTAAGTGCTGTATTGTACACCATCTTTTTTGTTTGCTCCACTATGTCATTAAACACAGAAGGGTCGCCATTTTTTATCCTGTCAATGAGTTCCGGCTGATTCAAAAATTATTTTTAAAATGTTCGCTTTAAAGTTAAAACTTTTGAACCAGTGATATCAAATCAACGGTTTTATTTTAATGACCCGGCCCACCCATTCTGTTCATTCCACCTCCCTGTTCATCATTATTACTTTTTTTTGCCACACCAAAGTTTTTAAGGCTATAAGTAAAGGTGAGCATAAAATATTGTTGCAATACCTGGCTTTGATAGTCTTCAATTCCTTTTTCGTTGATCGTTCTGGTTATGCTTTGGTTTTGTTTCAACAAATCAAATACAGAGAGCTTCAATTCTCCCACTTTGTTTTTAAGAAACTTTTTACCAATTGCTGCATTCCATAACCAGAAGCTCTGGTTGAGGCCTTCGCTTAAGCCGCTATAAGTTTGATTGTTTACATCGTTTTGTATGAACCATCCTTTTTTACTAAGAAGATTTACTGCAATGCCGGCAGATTGATTTATAAACCTGTTATTTAATCTGGCATTGAGTGAATTTTTTGCATCATTCAGGCTCGCATTATAGTTAAGATTAAAATCAACGTATTCGCTGATATTGCTTGCCAATACAACTCCACCGGAATATACAAGATTGTCAGTATTGGTAAGTACATCATTTACCAGGCCTGGCAATTTTGAATAACTAAATCCTGCATTAAGGTTCACCGTAGTTTTAATGACTTTTATAGGCATGCTATAGGTAAGGAAAGTACGAAGTGTTTTGTAACCATCCAGGTTGACAGGCTTAGTAAGTTGAGAACCTTTTTTTAGCGTATCTCCATTTTGAATCAGGGAATCTGCCGATGCTATGTAAGTAGCATTGGAGATATAATCACTGGCTGTTTGTGCAAAGATGTTGGCAAAAAAACTTTTACTGGTTTTAGAATTGGTGTAGGAATACCTGCTGCCAAGGAAATGGGTATTGCTTTGTTTAAGGACAGGATTTCCTACAGATACTCTTAGAGGATTGCTTACATCCACTACATCCTGCAACTGGTTTACCGAGGGGAAATTTACATTTGCCCGATAGAATAAACGGATATTGCTTGATGTAGAAAATTTCCTGCGCCACATTGCATTTGGTAAGAAATCTGAAAATGTTTGGTTTACCGATGTAATGCTGGGAAATGTTCGCTGGCTTTCTAACAGGGCCTTTTGCACATTCATTCCTATGGCAAACATATTGTCACGGTTTTCTACGAGCCTGTAAGTAACACCCCCACGATGGGTAGTAATGGTATTGTCAAATTTATTAGAGAACCTTGGGTCAAACTGTGTGTACTTTGCACCATCAAAAAGAAATGTTTGCTGATCGGCGTTGTTTTTTTGAATACCCGGCGAATACTCTAATTGTAACTGGCCTTTTTTACCTACGGGTTCAGTATATGCAATGGTACCTGAGTAGCTTTCGCCATTAGTAAGGTTATCGGCAAACTGATTTCTCGAAGAGTCTTCACTTAATCCATTATCAAAAAATCTGTAAAATGCATCTGTAACTGTTTCGCCGGAATTTCTTGTGAAATTAGTATTCAATCCAAGCGATATAGTACGTCCTTTTTTAGCAAATGAATGTCGGTACATAATATTATTTCTGATATTATAACCACTCCTTTCTGCCATTGATCTTAGTAATGAATTACTCAAAGAGTCATTTACTCCTTTATAATTTTGCACATCTGAATACCTGCTGGAATTATTGCCCTGAAAACTTATATTGGGAATAATAAAAATGCTGTTATTTGAATCAATTTTATACTCCAGGCGCATATTTATTCGGTGGTTGTAATTATCAGTGCTGGTATTACCTGTTTCATTAGAAAAAATATTACCGGCATTTGCAAAAGTTTCGCTTTTTAAAACAGATGAGTTATTGTTTTCACTCTGGTTATAAAAATAACTTGCAGTAAGGCTTAGTTTTTTACCATATTGATTGCTGAAATTAATACCCAGTGCATTGGTTTTGCTGATGCCACTTGACTGGCCAACAGAAAAATTATCATTTCCTCCACCCCATCCGCCACCGCCTCTTCCACCGCCGCCACCGCCACGGTTACCACCACTGCTGGTTAATCCTAATAAATCCTGGGAGCCAAAATTTTGCTGGTTGACGTTGTTGAAATTACCCACAAATGAAAAGCGCCTGTCTCCTTTAAAAAAGCTGATGTTTCCACCGGCAGCATAACGGTCGTCTGTTCCATAACCTGCATATAACCTGCCAAACTGGCCATTCTTAATACCGGATTTAGTTACTACATTAATGGCTTTTTGAGAGTTGCCATCATCTACACCGGTCAACTGTGCCTGGTCGCTCAGGCGATCGAACACCTGTATTTTATCAACTACTTGAGAGGGTAAATTTTTAAGAGCTGCCGAAGCATCATCGCCAAAAAAATCCTTGCCATCAATGGTTACTTTTCTTACGGTTTCACCTTGTGCGGTTACTGTACCATCTCTGGCTACCGTAATTCCCGGCATTTTTTTTATTAAATCTTCGGTAGTAGCATCAGGGTTTACTTTATACTGGCTGGCACTAAATTGTGATGTGTCTCCTTTTTGAATAACCGGCGTTGCCTGTGAAACTACCGTTATACCGGCAAGATCTTTACCCTGCTTATCCATTTTAATCGTTCCAAGGTCCCGGGAAGTATTGTCTCTTAGTTTTACAAATGAAATATATTCCTGAAAGTTGATGGAATTTATTTTTACGATCAAACTGTCGTTTTCCAGGTTAGTAAATTCAAAAACGCCTGTATTATTACTTACCAAATTTTTTACCAGGCTGCTGTCTTTTTGTTTTAAAAGATAAATGGTAGCTCCTGCTACAGGTGTTCCGTCATTTCTGTCAGTAACAGTGCCCTTAATAGAAGCAGTTTGTGCAAATCCAAGTACAGAAATGGTACTCATTAATATTGTTGCTAAAGCAGATCTCAACATAAAATTGTTCTTTTGCCCTGTTAGACAGCAAATGATCCTGTAAACAGGCGCTGTCGTTAAAATATTACTGTTAAAATAAATTAACAAAAAACTAGTAACGGTAATTTGCCATATTACTGCTAAATTGCAACCCTGAAATTTTTAAACTTTTAATTTATTTATATGAGTTATAATAAAATGGTATCCGTAACAGGTTTGGGAGGATTATATGAACTTGTTTCTTCTAAAGCAGATGGCGGAATTGTTCGTTCACTGGAAGACAAAAGCACCAAATTTGTAAGTAACAGGGTGCATAATTTCTCTCACCTGGAGAGTATTGAAGTGTATACTACTGGCGAAAATGTAAACCTGGTAGATGTATTTACAGCTATGCAGGCCAGTAAAGTAGCCTTACCCGATGGCAAAGCAGATGGCAAAGCGATTAAAGCATATTTTGAAAAAGTATACCCTTCAATGGATTTTGAAAGAGTGTATGGCAGCGATATGAAAAAAATGGTTAAGTGGTTTGAAATACTAACCAAGGCAGGGATTGAAATTAAATTATCAGAACCAGGCGAAGATGAAAATGGCGTGGAAGATGCAGCTCCGGTAGCAGAAAAGAAAACAACTAAAACAGCTACTTCTACTAAAACTGCCACACCTAAAAATGCCCCGGTTAAAAAAATAAATTCGCCACGTAAGATGGCATAGGATGTAATAGGGAGAAAGGTCAAAGGTGAAAGGTGAAAAGTCAAAGGTGAAAAAATCTACGAAGATTCCTATTCAACTTTGGCTTTTTATATTCATCATGGCTTT
>JBBRFX010000219.1:0-5154 GCA_038241275.1 Chitinophagales bacterium | reverse complement strand
CCCGGAAAAACGGGATGAACAACGCCGAAGCTGCAGTTGATACTAAGCCTGTGATGGCTCCTGCCCTGGACCTTTTTGTAGATGCACAGCATCCTGAAACGAGTGATAAAAAACCCGGCAATAGTTTTGGCAGACTAAAGGCTTTCCTAAACCAGGATCATTATACAGATGGGCTGGCCATAGGGTTTCAAACACACAGTGAGGCCGGTATGCAACTTTACCTGAACGACCTGAAAAGCAGGTTTCGCATGGAGGCCAACGCCCTGGAGGAATTGCTGGGAGATGTGATCTTGAAAAATCGCAAACAAATGGTAGATGTGGGAGACATGCTTCCCAATATTAAAGCGCAGCTACAAATGGACATTGACCACGATGAAAAAATGCTGGAGGAATTGCGCTACCAGAAGATGATGAGTGCAGAGGCAGAAGGATGGGTGAGCTCCGTGTTGTACGCTTTTGAAAAAGGCTACCGCAAGGGAATGCTCGACTTCCTGAACCTGGGAACATTTTCTACCAGGGGCATTCTGTAATACATAAGACTGCAGCTTTATTCGCACCGTGCCCGGCTCTTCCGTACCCTAATTTTATCACCCTAAATTATTAAACCCATGACGACATTTTTTGCTAAACTGCCTTACCAGATTACTGGTGACAGTTACGAACAACTGAAAAAATACGATGCCAACAGCCGTAAAAAAATAAACATCCTTGGCTGGTTTGCCATCATCCCCACCTTTCTTTGGTTTGTATCGGCATATCTGCTGTGCAGCCAGGTATTGAAAACGGGCAGCGGCATAGCCATGCTGGCAGGTGCCGTAGCAGCGGCATTGATTTTCCTGTTTGAAAGAAGCATTGTGCAAAGTAAAAAAACCAATAGCTTCCTGGTATCAATAAGGCTTTTGCTGGGCCTGCTCATTGCGGCATTTAGCTCTGTGGTGCTGGACCTTGTGATCTTTGAAAATGATATTGCCCATTTTGCTAAAACACAATTTCTAAAAGGTCAGGAAACAAAGCTAACTGCGGCATCGGTAAACCTGCAATCTGCCAATGAAATTTTTAATAAAGAAATGGAGGGAAAGAGTGGCAGTAATCAGAAAGGCTTTGGCCGTATTGCAAAGGAAAAAAAGGAGCAGGTGGCGCTTGCTGGTAGCGAGGTAGCCGAAGCCAAAAGCAAACTGGCCGAAACCAATGCGGTGCTGGCCGATCCCTATAGCCCGGCATACCAACAAATAAAAGACCAGCTTGGCCTTGATACTATACTAAACAGGGTGAAACTGCTGCACGAGTTCGTAATGCAAAATGGGTTGGCCTTTACTGCCTGGATGGTATTGCTGCTGATTGGTATTTTGCTGGAAGTGTTTGGTGTGCTCACAAAATGTTTTTATCCGCAGTCTGCATACGAAGCAGATGTAGAGGCCATGGAAACAATGCTTGGGAACAAACGCCGGCAGGCTTTGGAGCAATCTGCTTATTATACCGGCCTGGGTGTTCATGGCAGGCAAGCTACTGCACTGATGGCGGGCAACCGTGCCCAGGTTTTGAATTAATGCAAAGTAATCTTTCGACACAGTGTGATATAGAAACATATTTTAAAACATCTAAAAAAAATATTATGACTGATACAAACAATAATGCAACAGGCAACGATGATCCCCAACATCCGTTAAAACAAAACCAGGAAGATGTTCAGAAATCGGATACTGCCACTAATTCCTTTATGCCAGTTGAGGAAGTGGAAGAAACGAGTGAGGAGGAAGATGAGAGCGACCCCGACGCAGATGAATGGCCAATGGAAGAAGATGACCCGGATGATTCCTATGGTAGCAGCTACGAAAAATACAATGGCTACAATGGGTATAGCGATGATGTAATAGACGATGCTTTTGAGGGCGACCCGGAAGCTACCTGGAATGTAGATTAAAAAATGATTTAACCCTTAATAAATACAAATGATGGATACGCTAAAAATTTTAAAGGAGATACACCGGGAGAACCTTTGTACTTATTTTGTACTGCCACTCCTGCAGATAGGCAAGAGCAGGTTTGCCGACGAATCAAACTTTTTGGATAGCTACCTTACCCCCGATTTACAAAGCATACTGGTGGCTGTTGCAGAAACAACATTTTTCAAGGCCAGGATGGAAAATCATCCGCAATACCTTGCTACCTGGAGTGATAAAAGTGGCGGGGAATATATACAGTACAGCATACCCGCCGGCTGGGCTAATGATGTACTGGTATTCTCCGAAGGAAAGTACAGCAGGATGTCTGTTGAGGCAAAAGAGATGATACAAAAATATTCTGAACTGCAGTACCGGGTCAGGAGGTCAGCCGATAATGTTCCGATAACGGATATAAGGCTTTTGGCCCTGGATCGCAGCATCGCTGTAAGAGAACTTTGGGAGCATTATTATGATGTGTGTATTCCGGAACAGCAGGAATTGTTGTCGGGCGTAGATGAAAGATCTTACATTGATCTAAAACTTCTTACAAAAAACGAACAATAAAAAATATTTCTATAACGCATGCAGTTATCAATAAAATAAAACGGAAGCAAAATATTAATTTAAATAAATTTACACAACTATGAACTTTCATAAAACAACCAGGAAAACTGCGCTTAAAACACATGCAGATGCTGTGCTGCATTTTTTTAAATTGATGGACATAGAAATGATTAACGATCTTTTAGACAATAACCGTACATACCAGAAATTTCCTAAAGATAAATTTATCCTGAAATTAGACTTTGCATTTGAACAATTTAAAACAGCAGGAGATACAACACTTTTACTATTCGCTGGCTCCTGTGGTTCTCAGGATTGCAGCAATTACAAATGCACCGGGTTCTCTTTTGCGGGTAACCAATCCGGCTGTTTTATGAACCTGATTTTTGATATACAGAACGGTATTGTTTGCGATATTTACGAATGTCATTTCTTTAAGAAAGAGGCTGGCAATGGGATAAGAGGTAAGAAAATATTTATTGACAATTGTTGGTAACAACAAGCTGAGCATATAATAATAAGAAACATATTTTTATCATGGAATTTCCCTACAACCTGTTGCGCTACCTTATATTTATTTTCATAATAAGGTGTTTTATCAATGCCTTTAAAAAAGAGAAACCGGTAGAACCTATTAAAAAAGAAAGCCCTAAGATAGTGTACTATGTAAACCAAAAAAGAGTGGAGCCAAGCCACCTAGTCTATTACTTTGATGTATTGGGGTTAACCAAAAGCATGGGCATTGATGATGATGTTATAAAAAAAGCAGTTGCTGATAAATTAGGCGTTATAGAAACAAATGAAGGGGATGTGATCTCTTGTGCAAAACAAGATATATTGTCTGCCGGTTATTATGTATTAGACAATTGGAACTATCATGTAATGCTTAATTAAAGAAGTCTGTTTTTAACTCAACCTATAAATTACCCAACTTGCAGGAGGATTGAGTGCTTATGCATGATTTCGTAAAATATTACCCTTGTTATTGATGAACCATTTGCTATGTGACATCAGCTTTTTTTTATAACGGGTTTAGCTATATTGGGACCATTATTTCACGACGATTCAATACATATACTAAACCATATTATTAAAGATCCGGCAGGGATATAGGAGGTAAGAAAGTATTCATTGACGATTCTTGGTAAGAAAAAAGTAAGTCCATTTTTGATAGGTTAATCAATAATTCAAATTCATTCGATCAATTGTTATTTGTTTTAGCCGTTCAATATTTATCAAGTAATATCTCGTGACATACCACAAACCTTTTATCCGCAAGTCAGTAATTTGTAATAAAAAATCGGCGTACAAACTAAACCTATTCAAAATAAAAAAGACGAATCTTGCAATCTATCAAACCTTAATTTAATACCATATATGAATTACAGTAAATGGTCCGTTTCTTCAGCCGGTAATTTTTTTCATAATGATCAGGCATTTGTGCACAGGAAGGTATTCATTCTTCACTTGGACGATCATAAACTGTTTGCAAAGGGTTTGGAAAATTGTATTATCCCGTTTTTTCCGTTGGCCGACATTATTAATATCAAGGATGGACATCGGGCGCTAAGGTTTATGAAGGATATTATCACCGATAAAAGCAGGATAGACCTCATTATTACAGATATCAATCACCCAGGCTTGAAGGGAGACGAATTTTTGGTACAGTTACGGCAGTTTGAATACAAAATGAAAGTGCCACGCACACCTGCGATCGTATTAAGATTTGTGGATGCTGCAAATATGCCACAACTGTGCCGCCCTGGATTGAACATGGTAGACCGGTATTTTTCCAAAGCTGCTGAAATGGAAGACATAGTTGATGCCTTAGAGGACATCATGTATCCTAATGAATAAACAAGCGATTTATGTTTACCCTGCGTCCCGCCCATAAAATCTTTGGCCACAATCGTTTTGCCTTGGTCGGCACTAACTTGCCGTGGCCTCGGCTTTAACGAGCCACGCAGCACATGCACTGGATATTTTCGATTATACCTTGAGGCCTCTTCACATTGAGCAGGATTAGGAAATACAATCACCTCATCTATCGCAGTGTTTGGCGCAAGTGCCTGCCTGCCGGACAGGCGGGTTCCCGCCATAAAACATTAAATAAAGAACGTAAAGATTATGGGATCACTTGTTGCCTTTTCAGCCTGCCTGGCCGGCAGGCAGGTTCTGCCCCGACCTGTGCCGATCATTTCGGCATTGTATCGGGGAGTCAATAAACGAATACACAAAACCAACCGGGTAGCCAATTAATATTCAACATCATAATCTGCATTCAACATCTGTATTTCAATTCCCGGATGCACTTGTCCCGGAGCATTTCGGGAATCCGGCAGGTTGTCAAAGCACTACTTGTGCCGTAAACATTTGGAATAAAATTGAGCGTTATCTAAGGGACCCACTGGCGCCAGTGTTCAACCGAAGGTTGGCCACTGGTGCGAACTAAATCAAGCGGTCTGAGATCGCAGCATAATACAGCCTGAATAAAAGAAGTAACAATTTAAAACCTATAACTTTCACCCACAGCAAGCTTTCTCTTTTCGACCATTGGTTTTATTATTTAAAATGTACCCGGTGTTTTGTGCCACAGAATTGGATTAGGATTTGCAGCCGAAGGGGTATTAACAAAGTGCAAGCTGAA
>JBBRFX010000218.1:0-5182 GCA_038241275.1 Chitinophagales bacterium | reverse complement strand
AAATTGTGTAATGCCATATTTGCCAAAGTCAATCAGTTGCTTTGGCTTTATATAGCCTTGTGTGTATGTAATAATCTTACCATTGGCATCGGTAATTATCAAAGTTGGGTAGGCATTTACGCCATATTTTTCTGCAAGGGCGGGGCCATCGCCTTTTTCCATATCAATTGCAATGTTTATAAAGTTGCTGTTAAAATATTCGCCGGCCTCTTTATCTGGAAAGGTGTTTTTCTTTAAGAGTTTGCAAGGGCCGCACCAGGAGGCATAGGCATCCAGGAAAATAAGCTTGTTTTGCTTTTTAGCCTCAGCTAAAGCCTTGTTCCAATCAGCTTCGATAAATTGAAGGCCCTGCCCGGTTTCTTTTTTTGAATAGTTTTCAACCATGTTATTGTATTTTGGAGTAAAGGCAAAAACTATGATTGCTGTTGCAACCAACATACCCGATATAATTAATTTCATTTTATTTTTTTTTTAATTTTATTTTTATTTTATAGACAGCTCTTTGCCATTTTCCTTACAGTCCCTTTTTGAATTAACATTTCCTTTAGATATTTTCAAGAATATATGGCAGCCACCGGCCATTATACCGGTGGCTGTATCCGATCTGTTGCAAATATTATTGTATTTTACGATTAGTAACCAAACAATTTTATTAAATAATACTTGTAAGGTTATAAACAGTTTTACGTCTTCATCCGGCAGGAAGGCTAATAAGTTTACAAAACTATTTAATTAATTATGTGTACAGTTTCATTTATTCCGCTTACAAATGGCGTAATCCTTACTTCAAACAGGGATGAACATGTAAGCCGTGGCATTGCTCAATACCCGGAATTCTATATGCTGAACGGCAGAAAGCTGGCATTCCCAAAAGATACAAAAGCAGGCGGTACCTGGTTTATCAGCAATGAAAATGGAGATACAGGCGTATTACTAAACGGGGCATTTGAAAAGCATATACCCGCTCCACCTTACCGGAAAAGCAGGGGGCTTGTATTGCCAGAGCTATTTCAGCATGCATCTCCTTTTGAAGCAATGAAGCAATATGACTTTTCAGGTATTGAAAATTTTACCATCATACTTTGGGAGCAAGAGCAGCTAAGAGAAATAATATGGGATGGCAAAAAACTAAACACTAAAAATCATAATCCCCTGCAGGCACATATCTGGTCGTCGGTAACATTGTATGATAAGGAAATGATAAATGAACGGCATGGATGGTTCAGTAATTGGATAGTTTCTCAAAATCATATCACCCAACAAAATATTCTAACCTTTCAAAGCAACACAGAAGCTGAAAATAAAGAGTTCGGATTACGAATTTCGAGGAACAACAAAATTTCTACAACAAGCATTACTTCATTGTGTATCCAGCATCAAAAAGCCAATTTTTACCACAAAGACTCTATACAGCATATTGAATCTACTCTTGACTATGATTTGCTAAACGTTCAACAAATTAGTTCACCAGTAATTGCCGATAATGAAACTGCTCAAAAAAATTAAATCAATTCCATTTTTCATTAAGTTACTTAATTGGGAGTATTGGCCCTTCGATGTAATGTATAGCCCTATTTACTTTGTGTGGTTTTGGTTCAGTTTAAAAGCTAAGTCATTTTTCTTTTTTGGCTCATCCAACCCCACAATAAAAAATGCAGGATTCCTGATGGAATCAAAAAAAGAAATTGATGCCCTGCTTCCGGAAAATTACAAACCCTTAACGCTGTTCTTTCCCTTTGATACTAAGCCTGAAATAATTAATGATAGTGTCAGGGAACATAAATTAAACTATCCCCTTATCATAAAGCCGGATATTGGAATGCAGGGAAAGGCCGTAGTTAAAGTGAATAATGCGTTTGAATTACTATCAGCTGCTTCCCGGTTTACAGTTGATTTTATCATACAGCCTTTTATTCCGTTTCCCAAAGAGATGGGTATATTTTATGTACGCTATCCTGATGCTGAATATGGGAAGATTACAGGAATAGTGGAAAAGGAATTTCTTACCGTTACAGGCGATGGAGTAAGCACAATAGAACAATTGCTTAACAAAACCCCACGATATATTTTACAACTGCCTGTTTTAAGAAAAACCTTGGGAGAAAGAATGCACGTTATTCCTCGTAAAAATGAAGAAGAAGTTTTAGTGCCTTATGGAAACCATGTACGAGGTTCATTATTTCTTGACAGCACTTATAAAAACAATCCACAGTTAGAAGCATTAATTGACAAAGTTTGTAAGTCAGTTAATGGCTTTTATTATGGTCGCCTTGATATTCGCTTTAACAGTTTTGAAGAATTGGTTGCTGATAAAAACTGGAGCATCATTGAACTAAATGGAGCTGGCAGTGAGCCTACCCACATCTACGACCCAAAACATTCTTTGTTCTTTGCCTGGAAAGAAATTATCCGGCACCTGAAAATGCTTTATGAAATTTCTATGCTGAATAAGAAAAAGGGGTTTACTTTTTTATCATACAGGGAAGGTAAAAAAATGTTGAGGGAGAACAGCAGGTATGTAGAAAAACTAAACAATATAAAATTCGAAAAAACTAAAATAAAGTCAGCCTTAATTTCGGAATTTAAACCGGAATTTAAAACTTCCTAATGAACAGTATTGTTTTTAAATTTATCTCCAGCCCGGGTTTATATTAAAAGGAATGTTCATCAATCATTTTAATAATTCTGTCATTTGCTGCATCAGACATGATTTCTTCAGCATGAACATGCTTACTTTCTTTTGAAATTTGCTTTGTTTGTTGCTCAAATTTTCTGCAAAAGGAGCACATGGAAGTATGCATAGACAATTGCATCTTTCCTAATATAGATAATTTTCCTTCTTCTTTTTTTGCCATCAGTAAAGTAGCTTCCTTACAATTTAGCATCAGGTATTTCATCATAAATCGTCTCATACGCTTCAATTTTTTAACCAGTAATGTTCTACACAATCTCTCATTTGCAAACGTGCCCTGTGTATTAACACCCAATAGTTAGACGCACTTATATTTAAAACCTTACAGATTTCTTCAGACTTCAGGTCTTCCATATATTTTAAAGTAAAAACATGCTGTTGAAGGGCTTTAAGATGGTCTTTACACCAGTTGATTATCTTCTGTATTTCTTTCCTTTCTGTTGGATTATCGGCAGCATGCCAGTCTTGAGGGATCCTGTTTTCAGCCCAATTGCCTTCCTCATCAAACCAATCGTTTTCCGCAGACCTTAAATCCGGGATGGACATAACGGATTGTTCGGTGGCTTTCTTTCTATAAAAGTCTACTATTTTATTTTTAAGGATGGTGAATAACCAGTTTTTTTCTGATGCTTCTCCCTTATACCCATCCAGCCCTTTTAATGCTGATAAAAAAGTTTCCTGCACCAGGTCTTCTGCTATATCACTGTCATTTACCCTGGGCAAAGCGTACTGATACAATAGGGTTCCATATAATGTAAACCATTTTTTTGGATCAGCTTTAATTACCAGTTTTTCCATTTTTAATGGGTTTGTTTGAATCGTAAATATAAAGAATGTATCTGTGAATTGGTTTAGTGCTTTAGCTCGGTTAAGATTTTTGACTCTTCATTTGTAAGGAATTACAACACACAACGTCACAACATACATAGAAAACACAATTGGCCAAAATACACTTTGAAACCGGGGGTGCAATTATGATTCACAAAATTTCAGCGTTCTCATTTTCAAGAGAAACAAATTTTAAAACCAACTTCAATTAAATAAATATGACAAAAAAATCAATGAAACGAATTGGCCTGGTAATGCTGGCAGGCATTGTAATTGCAGGTTTAATAGGCACCTACCTGTTTTTTAAACCACACCGTGATGTGCAGGCAACCAGTGCTTTTGCTGAACTAAAAGCGTCTGAACTGGTAAGTGAATTTACCGCCGATGCCGGTAAAGCCAATGCAAAATACCTGGCAAGTGATGGCAATTCAAAAGTGCTTATTGTAGAAGGCCGTGTAAATAAAATTTCCGACAATCAAAATGGAGAAAAAGTAATTGTTTTAAAAGATGAGGATGCAAAGGTTGGTGTAAGCGCAACATTCACAAAAACAACAACGGTAAACACACAAACAATTAAAGTAGGTGATGTAGTAAAAATAAAAGGTGCCATTACGGCGGGTAATCGATACGATGCAGACCTTGATTTGTATGAACATGCCATACTTGTTCAGTGTGATATTATAAAATAAGCTGATGAAAAAAATTATACTAAAGAATATCCTTACCATAACCGGTGCAGTGGTCGTAGCAATAGCAGGTTTCTTCTACTGGAAATTTATTGGTTGCAGCAACGGCGCCTGTTACATGCAATCCAACCCTGTTAGAATGACCTTGTATGGCGCATTAATGGGCGTCCTGATACTAAATATGTTTAAACCTACAATCAATCAACAGCAGCATGAGAAATAAAATTAAAATTGGAATCATTTTATTAGCAATAGCCATAACTAACCGTTCAATGGCCCAGGAAAGCTGTAAGCTATATTTTACCACATCGTTTGGAGTAATTGCCCCACAAGGAAAATTTAGTAAGGCAATTAAATCCACCATGGCCTTTAATTCAGGTGTGGAAATGGCACTTAAAAATAATTGGTATAGCCAACTTGTATTTGACTTTAATGCATTGAAATATGACCAACAGATAAGAGATGCCAATTCTCCTTTCCTGTTTCAAAATACAAACAGTTCACTATTATTACTTGGACTAAACGGTGGTAAAAATATTCCTTTTAAAAATAAAAAATGGTTCACTTCCTTGTATAGTGGTGGCGGTTATCTCAATATTGGAGAACCAAGAGTAACGATAGATAATATTGCCAATATTGCCAAACAGGATGTGGCAAGAAAAAGTAGTGTGTTTGCAAGAGGCGGCGCAAGACTTGCCTATAAAACTAAATCCAGTTTTTTTCAAACATTATATTTTGATGCTTCTTATTGGGCTTCCCCTGCTAAAATACAAGGCGGTAATATTAATGGATTCTCTTTTTATGTAGGAACCCGTTTTGGAACGGTACAATAAAAGTAACTATTCAGTTTCAAAAGTAGCGATTAGGTGCAAAGCATTTAACACGTTATTGCCATTTTTAATTGTAGTGTCAATAACAGACCTAAGTACTGCAAATATATTTGCGGATTGAAGATTTTTAAACTGTCCCGATATTT
>JBBRFX010000217.1:0-5220 GCA_038241275.1 Chitinophagales bacterium | reverse complement strand
TCTTAATGAATATCATTTTAGATATAATAGAAGACAGGCAATGGGGGTAATATTTGATTTACTCATTAAAAGGATGGTCAAAAATGAACCAGTACGCTTGTTATCAACTAATTAAAATTGCGACCTAAGCGACTATACCTAATACTCAAATATTTTAAAACAAATGTTAACCATATTTTTTATGTTTAATAATCCTATTTCAATGGTTGATCCTATAAGTTTTCAGTTGTGGGTGTTTCAATAAATTGAACTCATGCACCAAAAGAAATTAAATTCTTTTTAAAAAATAGTATCTTTAATTCTAAAGAAATTGACTATTGATTTTACAGGAATCCCATAACAGCGCATTGATGTCGCAGGCTTTTCAACAGGGTGATGAAAAAGGCCTCGCCTATTTTTATAAAGCATTTTATCCGGCATTATCGCTGTATGCGTTTAAGTATGTAAATGACCTTTCCATAGCCGAGGAAATTGTTTCAGAGGCATTTGTAAAAATGTGGAAGATGCACTGGAAGCTGGATAGCTTTGGGGCTATACGGGCTTACCTGTATAAAGTTGTTTACCGTGATAGTATTACCAACATTAAGCAACAACAAAAAATGGGAAAATCCTACAGGGGCTTGCAGCTGCTTACAACAGACAACTATACCCCATTTGACAACCTTGTCCGCAGCGAAACATACAGGATTATACATAACTCACTCAAAGATCTTCCGCCAGGGCAGCGTAGAGTGGTTATGATGCATTATCTTGAAGGAAAGACAACAGGGCAAATAGCTCAGGAACTTGGTATCTTTAAGGCTGACATAAAAAAAGATTAAAATTTATTCCTTAGTTAACGATATAAAGGTACAACATAGGTACAACAATTTGCAGTTTTTTTTAATTTTATTTGTAACATTATTTTGCTTAAACCCTTACTGATACTGTATCTTATGCAACATATTAAACCATATCAGACCATATAAAACAGGACTTAAAATCCTGTTCGCAGTAATGCGAGTGACGGTTCAATTCCGTTCCCGGGTACAAAAATTAAAAGCAGCTTATCGCTGCTTTTTTTATTTTATGTCTTTTATTTTAGGCTACAAAAAAAGCCATACAATTTACCAGCATAGCTTTTTTAAAATAATGTATAAAGTATTTTTTACATTTTCCCCATTACATACATTTCGCCTTTAGGAGAAGAATTTCCTCCGGCAGTTTCCAGTGTTACAGCAAATGCTTCTACTTTTATTTTGCCAAAACCTTTCATTTTTTGAATGCGGAATTTATTTTCATTTTTAGTAGTGATGATTAAACCAGCATCTACAGGTTTACCATCTACAATTCCCCAAAGCTGGTACTGCATTCCGGTGGGCGCATCCGGCAGGTTACTGGGGTCTATATAAACTTCCCCGGTGTTTTTCATCCAGAAAATTTTTGCGGCAGCATCAGGTGCTGCAGGCAATCCTTCAAGAGATACCGGTTGGCTGTATTTGTTTGTTACAACGCTCATATCCTCGTTCATCCCACTCAAGCTTTCGTTTACAGCTATCAGTTCTTGTTTTGTTTGCTCGTATGCAGTGGTTGTTTTTTGTAGTTTATTAAAGTATACAAGGTTTAATGCGGCGCTGCCCAGCAATAAAATTACAGAGGCTGCTGCTGCATATTTCCAGAAAGAACTGATGGCAACTACTTTGGACGGGGATGAATTATTTTGCTGAATTGAGTTATCTGTAACTTTTTGCAAAATGAGCTGTTTTACTGCTGCAGAAGGCTCAATGGCATGATCCATTGCATACCATTCCATACTTTTTTCTATCTCAATCAACTCATCTTTTACTTCAGGATACTGCATGGCCCATTTAAGAACCTGTGCACTTTCTGCAGCAGATGCAATGCCTGTAACATACATTTCCAGTAAACCTGATGATATGATATCTTTTATTTCCAATTTTATTGTTGTATCATTTTTCTTAATTCCATTATTGCAGAGCGCATTCTTGTTTTTACTGTACCAAGCGGGATACCCATTTCTTTAGAAATTTCTTCCTGTGTATAACCACTAAAATAAGCAAGATCAATAATAACTTTCTGTTCGGGTTTGAGTGCTGCCACCTGTTTGCGGAGGCCCATGCTGTCAAAGCGTTCTATGCCTGCGCCTAAATCCTTGTATCCACTTACGGAGTTTTCATCCTGGGAGATTTTTTGTTGTTTTTTAAAACCTTTACTTCTAAGGGTGTCAATCGTAAGATTGCGGGTGATATTGACCATCCAGGTAAATAACCGTCCCTTGGTATGATCATATTGTTTAAAATTATTCCAGATTTTTAAAAATGCTTCCTGTAAAATATCTTCAGACAGTTGGGTATCTTCAATCATGCGATAAATAACACCGTTCAATGCTCCTGCATAATTATCATACAGGTAAGAAAAAGCAACCTGATCCTGGTTTTTAAGCCTTAGAACCAGTTCTTCTTCTGTATATGTGATTGATTCTGACAAAAAATAGGGATTGTTAATTAATGAAATTCGAAAATAGGGCATTTTTCTATTTAAAGTTGATTATCCATCTTTACTTTTAATAAATGATTCAAAAAGTTTCCCCCATATTACCGGCTTTAAATATAGAAGAAACCAAAATGTTCTATCGGGGTAAACTTAATTTTAGTATTATGGATCAATTCAATCACCTGGTTGCATACAATTCGAATATTGAAATTCATTTTTATAAAACCACTGACAGGTATCTTTGTGAAAATACTTCCTGTTTTATCTTTGTTTGCAATATTGAAGATTTATACCTGCGTTTATCGGCATTGGATATTATTCTCCCGGCAGGTAAACTGGTAAAAAAACAATGGGGGGATAAGGAATTTGATGTAATAGATAATAATGGAAACCTGCTTAGGTTTGTAGAAAAATAAAAATATGAATTCGGATATAACTATAAGAAAAATTGAGCCTGCAGATAATCCTGTGTTGGCTAAGATCATCAGAACATCGCTTATGGAATTTGGTGCAGCCAAACCAGGTACTGTTTATTTTGATACAACAACAGATCATTTGTCGGATGTATTTACCCAAAAAGGAAGTTGTTATTTTGTAATAACTGTTGATGCTGTTGTAGCAGGAGGCGCAGGTATATATCCAACGGCTAACCTGCCGGATGGAACCTGCGAATTTGTTAAATTATATTTATCCGAAAAAGTGCGTGGAAGGGGGCTTGGTAAATTACTGATGCAACAATGCGAAGCAACTGCATTGGAATATGGTTATAAAAATATTTATTTAGAAACCATGCCCGAGTTGAAGATTGCTGTGCCTCTGTATGAAAAAATGGGCTACCATTATTTAAAAGAGCCATTGGGTAATAGTGGTCACACCGGTTGTGATATTTGGATGCGGAAGGAATTGAGTGTTTAAATGTGGAAGGTGGAAAAGTGAAAATTCAAAAGTCAAAAATCAAAAAAAAAAGTGAAAGGTGAAAAGTGAAAGGTGAATGGTAAAAACTGCTGCTACAAAAACAATATGAAATCTTCGAAAGCTAAATGAAATTTCAATCTGAAAAAACGTTAAACCTTAAACCCTTAAACGTTCAAACGCCAAACGAATCCCCCATAATTACTCACTAACCATTTCCACCTCGTACACTCCGCTAAACAGGTACCATTTACCGGTGGCTACTTCCAGGCATTTATATCTCTTTCTTATTTTTTCTCCCTTTTTAAAAATGCGGTTTCCTTTTATTTTAAAAAAGCTGTTGGGTGGCAATTGTTCTACCATTAAATGTCCATCTTTTACGGGGTCGTAATTTTTTAAAACCCTCAATAGATTTTCATCGGAGCAACTGCTTGCAGCAGGGTTGTGCAACGAAAGGGAAAGTGTATTAGCAATATCATCAGGAAATAAATCTTTAGATAAAAACTGCACCAGGATTTTTCCAAATTCATTCTTCCATTCCCTGCCATGCGATTGCACCCTGTGGCCAAACCTTTCGTAGGTAAATAAATGAGCAAGCTCATGCAACAGGGTAATTAAAAAAGAATACTTATTAAGATTGCCATTTACGCTGATGCGGTGGTTGGTTCCTCCATGTGCATGACGATAATCTCCCAGTATAGTTTGCCGCTTACGGGTAACGGTTAGCTGCACTTTGTAATGTTGCAAATAATACAATACATCATCAAAGCTACCCTCGGGTAAATATTGTTTAAGTTCTATGAAGGGTACCTGTTCTTTAGGCATTTTTTCTGTTGTTATGGCGCATCAATATGGCTACTTCTACTGCCAGGTAAATGAGGTAGAAAAACAGGGAAATGAAAACAGCTTTTTTATTATAATCCTTACCAATAATTACAACATAAGCCAGCACGGCAATGGCACAAGCAAACATCTTCAGCATCATGCCACCTATCACACTTCTTATAAATACATTTGGATTGGGATTACTCAATGCTTTGTGTTGATAAAGAAAAACCAGTATGTTGGTTATAAGAAAAATAGCATTGGCAGCCAATAATACATTTGAATCTACATTAAACTTTACCAAAATAGATTTAAGAGAAAATATCAATATGTTGATTATTGCAAAGACAGTAAAAAGTGGCAGAAGAAAACGTGCTGATGGACTCATGAATACATTTAAATTTTTGCAGGTATGTTTAATTTATTTTTAATGCTACCTTGTATGATGAGCAAAGGTAATAACCAAAAAATTAAAGGCCACTTTAAAAAGTGGCCTTTAAAAAATATTTTTACCTGTAATTTTTTACTCATTTACCGCAACAGGTATATCATGTTTAAGTTCTACTACATTAGCTCCCATATGGCATTGGCCATTAAAACTTGCTGTGGGCTCAATAAAAAGCTTGGAGGTATGAATGTCGCCGGAAACGGAAGCATTACCTTTTAAAACCAGCAGGCCCTTGGTAACTATATTGCCGGATACATGCCCGGAAATATCAGCTTCATTGCAATGCATATTACCTTCAATGAGCCCGGATGGGCCGATAAGGACTTTTGCTTTGCTGTAAACATTGCCTTTAATTGTACCATCTATTCTTATATCACCATTACTTTCAATATCTCCGGTAATGGTATTTCCGGCACCAATAATACTGGCAGAAGCCGATAATGATTCATCATTGTCAGATTTGGATTTTCTTGTAAACATAAAATGAGAGGTGTTTTGGTTGAAGATGAGGTTACAAAAGATATAACGTTTAAAATTGAAAA
>JBBRFX010000216.1:0-5252 GCA_038241275.1 Chitinophagales bacterium | reverse complement strand
CATTCTCACTGTGCGGTTGTTGTAACGTTTACCATCCAACGCTTTTATCATTTTACCAGCATTGGCTTTATCTACCTCTACCCATGTGTTCATATCACGGATATCAATTTTGCCCAACACTTCTTTATTTAAATTGCTTTCATCTAAGATAAACTGCAGAAAGCTTGCTTTGTAAAAACCATCTTTGGTACCAAGGTTTACAAATAACCTTGTGTATCCATTATCCCTTCGATTAAAGCTGGTGCGGTCTTTACGGCTGCTGTCGTCTCTTACGGTGCCACCGTCAAATCTTTCCCTGCTGCTACGGCCTGCATCTTTAGCGTTCAGATCTTCTGCATTTTCGTAGTATTTTAAAAAGTGGTCAAACTCCAAAGCGGCCACTCTTTGCAATACTTCTTCTTTGCTTACGTTTTCAAATTTTGTCATCAGATCGGGTAAGTAGGTTTCATAATCACCATTTGAAATATCGGTGCTTATTAACTTATCCATAAAATGAAAAAACTGTTTGCGGCACACATCTTTTCCACTTGGAATATCCAGTTTATGAAAAGAGGCATTCACCATTTTTTCCAGCGTTCTTATTTTAAATGTTTCCCTGCTATGGCAGATAGACAAACAGATACCGGTTTTACCAGCCCTGCCCGTACGGCCACTTCTATGGGTGTACACTTCTATATCATCGGGTAATTCGTAATTGATTACATGGGTAATTCCATCCACATCAATACCACGTGCTGCCACATCTGTTGCAATCAGCAATTGTAAAGACTTTGAACGGAAACGGCCCATTACCCTGTCTCTTTGTTGCTGTGTTAAATCGCCATGCAGGGCTTCTATTTCGTAGCCTGCTTTGGATAATCTTTCTCCAATATCCTGAGCATCTGCTTTGGTACGGGTGAAAATAATACCATACATACCGGGGTTAAAATCTATTAAGCGTTTAAGTGTTTCATAACGGGAATGCGCAGGTGAAACAAAAAACTGGTGCGCAATATTTACATTGCCACTGTTCTTTTTACCTACGGTAATTTCTTTGGGATTATCCATAAAGTTTTTTGCAATGGCCCTTACTTCTGGTGGCATAGTAGCACTAAACAACCAGATACTTTCCCGGTTGATGGTGTTTTTCAAAACAAAATCAATATCGTCACGGAAACCCATGTTCAGCATTTCATCAGCTTCATCCAGCACTACATATTTTACTTTCTGCAGATCGATTGCTTTTCTTTCAATCAAATCTATCAGGCGGCCCGGTGTAGCTACTACAATTTGCACACCTCTTTTCAGGTTACGAATCTGCATTACTATAGATGCGCCACCATATACCGGTTCGGCATTTACGCCTTTGCTGTATTTGCAAAAAGAAACCAGGTCATTGGTTATCTGTAAACACAATTCCCTTGTAGGGCACACAATTAATGCCTGTGGAAATTTATCTGCGCTGTTCATCAGTTGCAGCAGGGGGAAACCAAATGCGGCAGTTTTACCGGTACCGGTTTGTGCAAGCCCTACAAAATCTGTAGTGCCCGACAACAAAATTGGGATGGCCTGTAACTGAATAGGAGTGGGTTCTGTAAAACCCAGGTCGGTTGTTGCCTTTACGATGTTTTCGTTTAGGCCTAATGCTTCAAATGCATTCATTGTATAAATATTTTTTAAAATAAAGACCGGCTGATGCCATAGCATGAGCACACGTGGTCAAAAAAAAAGGTTTTTGATGGTCACATGTTATGCGTCTGGCCGTTGTAGAAAGAAATTATCTAATGGTATTAACTGTTTTTAATACCTGCTGTCAACAGCAATCTGGGCATGTCATGTAATTCTCAGAAATTCTAAAATCGGCGCAAAGGTAGGGGTTTAATTTTTATAAAACAGCACAACTTTAAACTTTGGTGCATTTCAAATTGTAGCAATGCAAACCCGATAGTGGGCGGTGAGGACACCGCCCACGGCGAGCCGCCCCTGTTGGCGGGACGCCAACCAGCTACAATTTGAAATGCACCCTTTAAACTTTGGTAATTTTGAGAGATCTTAAAAACTGAGAAATTTTTGTTAACCTAACTTTTTGTTAACCCGTTTTTATATGATTGGCATATAACTTGAAAACAATTAGAAAAACTATTCCATTATGAAAAATAAAATCCTTTTAGCAGCCATCATCCTTATTGTAAGCGTATCATCTGCAAGTGCGCAGGGCTTTAAACTTGGTATTAAAGCCGGAGCTGATATTCATAAAATAGATGGCAAGCCGTTTACAGATCAGTTTAGTTACGGTTATCATCTCGGTGGTTTTGCCCAGGTGAATGTAACGCATAAGTGGGGCATTCAACCAGAGGTATTGTTTAGCGAAGTAAATGTAGATACCAGCAGTAATTTCAGCACCGTGTATGATTTTAATTCTGTTTCAAAAGTAAAATTGCAGTATTTAAAAATTCCATTATTACTTAATTACAGCCCAAACCCTTTTGTATCGCTGCAACTGGGACCTCAATATGGTATCCTGCTGGATAACAACAGCAGCCTGGTAAAAAATGGTAAAGATGCATTTGCCAAAGGAGATTTTAGTATGATCGGCGGAATTCAATTAAATATTTCTAAAATTAAAATCTATGGCAGGTATGCAGTAGGGTTAAACAATATTAATGATATTGATAACCAGGATAAATGGAAGAATCAAAACTTCCAGGTGGGTATTGGGTTTGCTATATTATAAACTATCAAGGTCTAATCACTCTTATCTTACCATCCGCTTGTAATTTAATAACAGCGCTTGGTGTAGCAGGAGTCAAATCATCCTGGCGGTGTTGAACGATATAGTCAACACCGTTTTTTATTTCAATATCGATGTCTTCAAAAAATGACGGTGGCGGATAACCGGATATATTGGAAGAGGTAGATACAATGGCTCTTCCAAAACGCTGGATGAGTTTTTTGCAAAATGGATCATTTACAATGCGGATACCAATACTGCCATCTTTATTAATCAGGTTTTTGGCAACATTACGGGCACCATCATAAATAACGGTGGTAGGTTTGTGAACGCCTTTGATGTAATCAAAAATCACCGGGGTAGGATCGTCTGTATAATTTAGTATGTCATTTTCATCGGCTACCAGGATGATCATGCTTTTTTCTTCATTTCTTTTTTTGACGGCAAAAATTTTTTCAACGGCTTTCTCGTTGCCGGCATCGCATCCAATACCCCATACCGTGTCGGTAGGATATAAAATAGTACCCCCTTTATTTAAAGTATCCACGCAGGATTCTATGTCATCAAAAAAAATCATGGCAATAATTTTTTATAAACATTCATAACATGTGCAGCCGTTTTTTGTTGAGAAAAATTTTGTGCATGCACCCATCCTTTTTCTGTAATGTTGGCTGCCATTGTTTTATCATTGGCAATGGTTTCCATTTTTAAAGATAAAGATTCATAATCGTATGGATCAATATAAAGCGCTGCATCTCCGCCAGCTTCCGGCATACAGGAAACATTGGAAGTAATTACCGGAACCCTGCTGAAAAGTGCTTCCAGGATAGGGATACCAAAACCTTCAAAAGTGGAGGGATAAATCATCGCTTCTGCCATCTGGTAAATTGCAGGAAAATGCGCCGAAGTTTTAAAACCTTCATTTTGTTTTGTTTCCTCATTTTCTGAAAGAAAAATTATTTGCTTTTCCAATCCATTGCTGATGATATATTCTTTAACCTGCATTTTGTATTTACCACCGCCACCAATTACTACCAGCGGAATGGGTAATTTGTTTTTTAAATGATTCATTGCTTTGCAAATAGTCAATAAATTTTTTCTTTCAATGATGGAACCTACATTTAAAAAAAATCGGGGAGGCAGGTTATACAGTTGCCTTATTTTTTGCTTTTCTTCTGCACTGATTCTTTCTGCAAAAATGGGGTCGCAGCTTTGATAACAAACCGTAATTTTTTCTGCAGGTACTTTGTAAAATTCCACCAGGTCATGCCGGGTTTGTTCGCTGATGGCTATTACTGCATCTGCATGTTTGCAGGCATATTTAAATTTTTTTCTGTAAATGAGGATGTCCAGTTTATTGTACTGATGCGGAAACCGTTCAAAAATCAGATCGTGTATGGTAACCACAGAACGGATACCTGTTTGTTGAATACCCACAGGTATTTCATGGCTCAGGCCATGGTAAATATCAATGTTGTTTTTTAGCAGGTCTTTTTTTACGCCACTGCTGCGCCAGGCCGACCGCAATAAGGTATAAGGAAATTGCCAGGGCGCTATGCGCTTTATATTATTGTAAGCATGCGTATCAAACCGGCTGGTAATTTTTGGCGCAAATAAAAAATATTCATTATCCGGAAAATATTGAGCCAGCGATGTTACCAATGTGCGGCTGTAATGGCCCAGGCCCGTACTGTTTTGAAAAGCTCTTTTGGCATCAAATCCAATGCGCATTTTAATGTTGTTTTTTATAATTATTTTTTACCAGACCACACAAATATAACAGGTAATGGGCATTACTATAAACAATTGCTGTTTAAAGCGAAGTGTTTTAAGTTTGCAAAAAATATATAATGGAATTACAATCATTGATAAAAGCTGTTTGGGAAAACCGGGAATTACTTAAAGAAGATAAATATGTGCAGGCCGTAAGGAATGTGATAGAAGAAGTGGATAAAGGAAGACTGCGTACAGCCGAGCCTGTGAGCGATTTGTGGCAGGTAAACGAATGGGTAAAACAGGCCATCCTTTTATACTTTGGTATTCAACAAATGGAAACGTATACATTGCCTCCATTTGAGTTTTATGATAAAATGAAATTGAAAAGCAATTACAAGGAACTGGGTGTAAGAGCAGTGCCGCATGCCGTGGCCCGTTATGGCGCATACCTGGCCAAAAACGTGGTACTGATGCCTTCTTATGTAAACATCGGGGCATATGTAGATGAAGGTACCATGGTGGATACCTGGACTACCGTGGGCAGTTGTGCACAGATAGGAAAAGGCGTGCATCTGAGTGGTGGCGTAGGTATTGGCGGTGTACTGGAGCCTTTGCAGGCCAGCCCCGTGATTATTGAAGATGGCTGTTTTATCGGAAGCCGCTGTATAGTGGTAGAAGGTGTAAGGGTAGAAAAAGAAGCAGTATTGGGTGCCAATGTGGTGCTCACACAGAGTACCAAAATCATTGATGTGAGTGGCCCGGTGCCGGTAGAAACCAAAGGAATTGTACCCGCCAGGAGTGTAGTTATTCCGGGAACTTATAATAA
>JBBRFX010000215.1:0-5274 GCA_038241275.1 Chitinophagales bacterium | reverse complement strand
AACGAGAAACGTTTAATGTAGATACAAAAATCAAAAGATGGTATTTGGAATACTAGGCAGCGGAAGCTGGGGCACAGCACTGGCAAAAATTTTAACCGATAACGGCCAAACTATTCATTGGTGGAACAGGAGTGAAAATGCCATTGAGCAATTTAAATTAAGGGCACACAATCCACAATACCTTCCTTCTGCAAGGTTTAATATCAACCAGCTTTTATTAACTACCAATGCCGAAGAGGTGATTCGCAATGCCGATACGATTGTAATTGTGATACCATCTGCCTATGCCATCAATGCATTGACTGGCTTACCTAAAAATGTTTTTGAAGGAAAAAAAATAGTGTCTGCCATCAAAGGTATTTTGCCCGAAGAAAATTTATTATTAAATGATTACCTGAAACATTATTTCAATGTTTCGCTTGAGAATTATTTTGCACTGCTCGGGCCCTGCCATGCAGAAGAAGTGGCACAGGAAAAATTATCTTATCTCACATTTACAGGAAAAGATACCTCACAAACAGTTGAGATAGCCTCGTATTTTAAAACTTCTTACATCAATACAATTATCAATAAAGATATTTATGGGGTGCAGTATGCAGCGGTATTAAAAAATATTTATGCTGTGGCTGCAGGTATTGCCCATGGGCTGGATTATGGCGATAATTTTTTGAGTGTACTTATTGCCAACAGTGCCGATGAGATGGCGGGGTTTTTACGAAAAGCAGGTTTTATAAATGCAGAAGTAGGTTATATAGAACATAAAAAAAAGAACAAGACAAACGAAGAACATAATAATTATGCAGCTTCTGTTTACCTGGGCGACTTGCTGGTAACCTGTTATTCGCTGCACAGCCGCAACCGCAGTTTTGGCAATATGATTGGTAAAGGATATGCAGTAAAAGCAGCCCAAATGGAAATGAGTATGGTGGCCGAAGGGTATTATGCCAGCAAGTGTATGCACATCATCAACAAAGAAGTGCTGGCCGATATGCCTATTGCCAGTACGGTGTATAATATTTTATGGAATGGGTTGCAGGCAAGGGAAGGGTTTGAAAAGATTGAAGAAGTGTTGGTGTAGAGTGACTTTATAGAGTATTATTTTTCTCTAATTTTTCAACCAGTTCGTTAAAAGTAGATAACAAACTCTTCAATTTTAATAATATTTCGGGTTCGGACAAGTATGCATTTTGTACACTATTTACATTATTACTTCCATCGATATTACCATTCTTTAAATTAAAAACCTGCATGGGGTTGGTGTCTAATTGACCGGGTTCAATTTTTAAATGTTCCGCTATTTCCAGTTTTCTTTCTTGATTTTTATTTATTTTTTCATCACTGCTGTTTATTATCTGACTTAAATAGCCTTCGCTTACATCCATTTTTTTAGCTAATTCCAGGGGTTTCATTTTTCTAATTATGAGCCACATTCTAATGTTGTTTCCAATTGTGTCGGGATGTTGCATAAAGGTTAGTTTTCATTTTGGTAAGACCAAATTACTAAATTTTATTAAGTGAAAAAATAAATTTTATTAAGTGTTCTAAATTAGAAAGAAACTTTTTTAAATATATTTTTAGGTTATTAAAATAATCAGCCTGTTCTCACTATTTAATACTTTGGGTAAGTATAAAGAGCCCTTAAAAATTGAAAAGTAATTTGATAGGATTGATTTTTTTGTTGGCTGAAAGGCTATTCTGACGGCCGTATCTCAAAATCTAAAATTAAGTAAAATGAAAAAAAACATTTGTAATGTACTAGTGGGGCTTATGCTCGTAATTACCCTGACACAGTGTAAAAAAACATCTGTAAACGGTGAATTTCAATCGGACAATTCTAAAATGGAACTTGTAGTTTTGCGGCAGCAAACTATGAAAGAAGTTCTTTCTATGGCAAGGAATCAAGTTTTTAAAGAATTTGTGTTGAGTGAATGTCTTAAACAGAAACATGGAGACTATAATGTTTACATAAAAGACATCATTACTAATTTTAAAGGGAATCCCGATTATGAAAAAGGCATAACTACTCTTGAAAAATTAGTATCTCAGATAAAAGCGATAAGTGATAACAGAGAGCCCAATGTTTTTTATCCTAAAGCTGAGAATATTGACAGGGAACGCAGATTATCAAGTGTTGCACAAACACAAACTAATTTTTTGGAGGAGCCAGTAGGTGTTTTTCAAGATGTTTACAACCCCGACTATTCAAGCCCGGGATATATTGTTAATATAGATAATAATTTAGTTTTCTATGATAATATTACGGAAGAATATGCATGGGATAATGATGTTTGGGTTATTGGGGAAGAAGAAAATGTTTCACCCGAAAATATGATTGCAGCCCCAGAAGATTTACTATCTGCTAGAACCCAAGGAGGGGCTGAATATGGAGGAATTATTCAATGTACTGATTTAAACGCAATTGAACACTGGACTTCAGGTAAATTGGAGTTCAAAATATTTATCTTAAATTCTTCTGGCGGGCAGATTTCTGTTAGAGCATTTGGTAAATGGGCAAGAAAAAATTTCAGAGACCAAAAGTGGAAAGATTTTGGACATTTCGTTGGCAACTGGAATACATCTACCTTTGGAAATTGGATGTATGAAAATTGGATTGAAGAAGATGGCGGATCATCAAGTAGCATAACTATAACAATGCCACCTCCAACAGGACAATCAGGCCCAACAATTTCAACATCATTTCCTAGTAAAAACCAAGATGATAACTTAGGCTTAGCAACAATTCAGTTTACGGACAATATTACCCAAGTCTATAATATTAGTTATTCAAATATTAAGAGAAGAAATTAAAAATATCTTTATAAACTTTTAATCTAATTTTAATTAACTACCCTCTCAATGGGTAGTTAATTAAATAAAATATACACTATGAAATATTTGATGTTTATGTTTTTCCTTTTCTTTAATACTATGCTTTTTTCTCAAAATAATTCTAAACATTTAAATAAGTCATTACAACTTGATTTTTCCAGGAGTAAGCATGGCACGGGTGATTTGCCTGGCTTTAGTATTAACACTGACTATAAAAAATATTTCAAAAAAAGATTATCATTTTCAATAGGTCTGGGAGCAACAATTCATGATGGTTCGTTTCCAATTTTTTATACAGACCCAAATGGTAATACTATTGATGCTTCATTTCGATACAATACTGATGGACTTCAGTTAACTTCCAAATTAGGGTATAGCTTTATCAAAAATAAAAATACTGATTTTGGATTTCAAATAGGGCCAGTATTAAGGTATCAATCATCTTCTTACTTTGACGAATTAAATGTTTTGTTTCCACTTCTCACAGGCCTTCCTTTTCCTGTTATAGCAATCATAAACAAATCTCCACAAAAAACATATTCCGTCGGAGGAATTGCGCAGTTATACTATCATCACTCAATAAATGAAAATGTATACTTTGGAGTTTCTATCGGTTTACAAACTGATACAAATGGTGATACCATAAAACAAACAGGATTAGCTTGTGGCATGAAGTTTTAGATCTTTTTTTATTAGAATGTAATTATTGATGTCATCGGATTAAAAAAACAAATCCGCCGCCACCCCATCCGCAAAAAACTTCCCCTCTTTTGTAAGTACCAGTTTAGCATTAGAAATGCTGAGTTTATTTTCGTCTAAATATTTGCGGGCATTCATCAAAATAGATTCTGCATAATTTTCTCCAAAATCCAAAATTACTTTTTCCAAATCTAACCCTTCCATCGTTCTCAGGGATATCATGATGCGTTCATTTAACTGTTGTGTAAGCGTCAATTTTTCTTCTTCAAAAGGAATGATTTGTTGTTCTATTGATTTTATGTACAAAGCATTATTGGCAATATTCCAGCGGCGGATATTGTTGCCATCAAAAGAGTGAGCTGCAGGCCCAAAGCCGTAATATGGTTTGCCCTTCCAGTAGCTGCTGTTGTGCCTGCTGCGAAATCCAGGCCGGGCAAAATTGCTGATCTCGTATTGTTCATATCCTGCATCTTCCATCATTTTTACCAAAATGTCAAATTGCTCTGCTTGTTTTGCTTCATCAACCGGGGCTGATTTTTTTCTGTTGATCAGGGAATGCAAAGCAGTTTTGGGTTCTACCGTTAATGCATAAGCAGATACATGCGGAATATTTTTACTTAAAACCGTTTGTATATTTTTTATAAAATCTTCATTACTCAGCAATGGGGAGCCATAAATAAGATCCACAGAAAAATTACTGAACCCGGCACTGAGTATATCGTCTATACTTTGAAGCGAATGGCTGGCATTGTGCGCCCTGTTCATCCATAGCAGTTCTGCTTCGTTAAAAGATTGTACTCCAAGGCTCAGCCGGTTGATGCCCATCAGTTGCCATTGTTCTAATATCTCTTTATTAATATCATCGGGGTTGGCTTCCAATGTAAATTCAGCCTCTTTATTCACCCTAAAATTTTGATGAACCGTTTGCAATATTTCATGGATCTCTTGTGGCGTCAATAAACTGGGTGTGCCTCCACCAATGTAAATGGTTTCAATTATTTCTCCGGGAATATTTTTTTTTGTGGTTAAAATAATTTCTTCCCTTAATGCGTTTAAAAGGGCTGCTTTCTGACCAAGGGTAGTAGAGAAATGAAAATTGCAATAAGTACAGGCCTGCCTGCAAAAAGGAATATGAATATAAATGCCCGCCAAAGATTGTAGATTTACGTTTTAGAAACCATTGTTTAATAAATGAATAGTAAGGCTGTTGTTACATTTAAAAAAGGACTTACACTCTGTATCCTGCTTTGCTGCTTACACCCTTGTGTGTGGTCGCAAAAGACAGGAGATATTAAAAGCCCCATATCACTTGTTATTCATTATGTTGGCAAAGATAGCAGCTTTGCAACGGCTTCATTAGGATTGCAAACCGGTTTTGCCGGAGCAACAGAAGCGGTGGCTTATATTGATAAAATTCCGCAAACGCTGGCTTCTAAAGGATATCCCGTGGCATCGGTAGATAGCTTATGGCAGCAGGGAGATAGCTTTCATATTCAATTATATACCGGCCAAAAATATAACTGGATACAATTATTGACTTATAATATTGATAAGCAAGCATTGGACGCTGCAGGTTTTGCCCAAAAAAATTACAACAACAAGCCATTGAATATTTCGCAATTGCAATCCTTGCAGCAACGGTTACTCAATTATTATGAAAAGCAGGGTTATCCGTTTGCATCGGTTTACCTGGATAGTATTGTAATTTCTGAAGATAAAATGAGTGCATTGCTCAAAGCTGATAAG
>JBBRFX010000214.1:0-5397 GCA_038241275.1 Chitinophagales bacterium | reverse complement strand
GCTGCAGGCTCCAATTCCCAATCATTATATTCAATTTCTACTAGTTCTGTAATACCGCCACCACCGCCATCACTCATGAAAGTCTGTACTTCTCCTTGATTGTTGTTATTTTCATTCCCCGAGCCACCTTGCCCTAATTCTAATAATGATATGAGAATATATAGTTGATTATTAAACGTATAGGTTGCTGTATATGATCGTATTGAAGCTAAGCTGGCGGTTTCAGAGTCATATGTAAGTATTCCCTGTTTATATATTTTAAGGTCGCCATCATATCTGTTTTGAGAAAGGTCTGCTATTGCAACTGTTTCATTGTTTAATGAAGTTGTTTTAACAATCGATTTTATACCAGACACTTTTAATTCAAAATAATTACCCTGGAGATTTCCTTTAACAACTTTTAAATAGAGTGATTTGTCGGTTGCTTTTACGTTTCCAACTAAAGGTATTTTTACAATTTCATGTTTCCCGTTGTTATCAAAAATTACCAGCTTTTCCCAGTCAAGTTGTCTATAATCATCTTCGGTTAAATTGGTTTTAGCAAATTTTTTTACATTGGTAATAAACGAATCTTGCACAGTAATAACGTTCTCTTTTTTGCAGGAGCTCAGGAAAAGAGCGAAAATTAGGAGTAGCTTAGGGTAATTTAATTTCATATTTTAAAATTTTAAACAAACCTATAATTCATTTGTCCAGAAACAAATGACAAAAGTCAAAAAATTATAACTTTGATTTTAACCTACTCAATGTGGCTTTATCAATATCGAGATAAGATGCAATATACTGCGAAGGTGCACGTAATATAATCTCGGGATGATACTTCAATAAAAACTTGTAGCGGTCTTTCGCTTTTTTATTCCGTATTCCTAACAATCTTTCTTCAGATAGTATGTAATATCTTTCTGTTAGTATCCTCCCAACAATATTGAATTCTGGAAACAAAAAATATGCTTCCTGTAATTCATCATAGGTTATATAAAACAAGGTAGATTCCTCTATGGCCTCTATAAATTCTGACCCTGGGCTACGTTCAAAAAAACTTTTAACTGATATTGTAACGTCACCTTCTTTCATAAACCAAACTGTGGTGTCTATACCCTCATTACTAATTGAAAAGGAGCGGAGTAGCCCTTCGGTAATAAACGAAATTTTACTACAGATTTCACCTGGAGTTAAAAATATTTCCCTCTTAGTTAAATTTCTTTCTTTTAGATGTACTGTGAGCCACTGTTTTAAAGCGTCAGACAAGGGATGAATTAACTCCAATGATTTTACTATGATGTCCTTCATATTTACAATTCGGATTTTGCAGCTGTTTTTTCAATATGTTAGATAGCTTCTTACAACAACGCATTCCATCTAAACTGATCCCTCCATTTATTCTGATCAGGGTCATCATCACTTCCCCAATCTTTGGATCGTTCCAGCAGGTCGGCCCTGAGGCTGGTATTGGTAAAATACTTTTTAGCGGTGACGGGTTTTATGGCAGCTACATTTACATCATTCACCATTATTTTGGTGGCAATAAATGAAGTGTACAATCGTGGAATGGTAAGTCCCAGTATCATACCCGGCAAACCATTGATGGAGCAGGGGCCGCCCGGTATCATGATTTCTTCTGTAAAAAAAGCAAATACATACACGCTGTCCATAATAACGCCTACCGCCTTGCGGCAATTAAATCCTGCTATTACACGGTTCTCGTTGCTTAGTTTCCATTGAATGGCGGGGATAGAATCATCCAGGTTAAAATTACTGCCGAAAACATTTTTCTGCATATTAAACTTCGACAGGTTATGATCAAAGTACCAACTGTTTTCTTCATCAGTTTTTCTCAGCCATTCAGGTATCTTTTTCGTTTCATCCCAATGGCTGAATTTATAGATACTCTTATTATCGGCAAAAGTAAACAGGTAATAGCCTGTTTTAAAATCGGGCATCTGGGCTTTTATCATTTCATCCCAACTGTCGTTGCCCATGGTTTTTTTAATATTGGTTTTTACTTCAAATTCTATGCTTGCCTTGCTGATGAAGTTCTGCGCAAATCCCTGGCTCATGATGGCCAGAATAAAACAGGTGCTGATTAAAATACGTTTCATAAATATTTTTTGAAATTCTTCTTTAAAGTTTTATTCCTGTTAATGTATTTACTATAAAACACATTATTTACTTTTTTTACTTTGTTGCTTCTTCCTTTGCCTTGGGTGGTTTGTTTTTAAAGTCCCACTTAAAGCCCAGCATCCAATAGCGTTTAAGGCGGTCGTTTCTTTCTTCCCTGTAAGTAACACCATTAAAACTTCTGTCTATTCCTATATTTTGGTTTAATAAATCTCTTACCTGCAGGTAAGCAGTAAATTCATTTTTCTTAAAAGTGCGCTGCAATTTTGCATTCCATAAATGGTTACTTAAATCATTCGTGAATTGCGATGTTTTTTGCCTGTAATAAAAATCGTAATCGGTATTAATAGACCATACTTTTTTATAGTAAACAGTGGCTTCGGAAGAAAGGGTATTGGTGCTGAAAAAACTTACGTTTGCTTCTTTGCCCGCATTAAAAGACAATGAGTTTTTATTTCTGTTATAACTATAATTGTTTTGTATGCTTATATCATATTTTTTATCTTTTGATTTTGAAAGGCTGAGATTTACACCGGCATTCAGGTTTTTGGTATAATTCGTTACAGCATTAATTACATCTGCAAATTTTCTAAAGCTAAAATTCGGACCAATGTTCAATCGTAAATCTGCTTTTTTAAATTTAATACCCATACCAGACCAAAGGTTAATACTCATGTTGCCATTGGTATTAATAGGTTGTATAACGGTGTAACCGGTTACGGGATTAATGTCCCTGTTGTTTGTAATGGCATTGCTGGTAAAACTGGTATTTATACTTGCATAGGTATACTTCTCTTTTAAGAAATTATAATTATTTGTGCTAATGCTAAAGGAATTGCTGAAAGATTGTTTTAAATCCGGGTTGCCTATATACTGATTAAACTGATCATTGTTATTTCTTAGCGGCTGCAGTTGGTTTAATGTAGGCTGCGTTGTGCGTCCACTATAATTAAACCGTAAACTGGAGTTGCTTTTGTAACTGTAAGTAAACATAGCAGCAGGAAAAAAATTGGTATAATTACGGTCATAATCTTTGTTATAAGTAATATCCTTTAAATTAAATTGGGCAAAATCAACGCCTAATCCAACATTGTATTTTATCTTTTTATCAGAGAAACTGATTTTTGCCGATGGCCGGTTGGTAATAATGCTCTGATCAAAATTATTAGACAATGAATCTACTACTTCGTCAAACTTGCCTGTGGCGGGAGTGTAGGAGAAAGTAGATTGATTGTTTTTTCCGTTATTAACCGACACTTCATGGCCAAGCTCCAACGAAAACTTTTTGCTAAGTGGCTCTGTAAACACAATTTTAGAGGATACACTATTGGTTGATTTTTCTATATCCGTAAACTGGTCACTTTCCGTATTTACACTGCCAGACTGGTAATCTCTAAAATTCTGTTTGATAAAATTACCCGCATCTGTATTTAGCATTTTATAGTCTGCATTGATGGATAAGGTTCTCCTGTTCTTCTTAAACTTATGTTTAAACAGTGCAGAGCCGGCAAAAGATCGTTTATCGGATGTAAGATTTGAAATCCTGTCATTACTGTTTTTAAGGTTCCCTGATTCACCGGTGGTGATGGAGGAACGCTGCTCATCGCTTTCGGTATGGTACACGTTGGCGTTTAAACTTAACTTCAAACTATTATTACTATCCAGCTTCATATCATAAGAAGCATTTGTTTTATAATTGGTACGATTCACGTGGGTTTGCGTAGCCGAGTTTTCATTAAGGATAGAATCTGCCAATTGTGTTTGTACAAAATTTATTTTGTCATTATCGTATACCTGGCTATTAAACTTAGGAGAAATGTTCAATGTATTTTTATCATTAAATTTATTATTGTATTGCAGCCCGGCATTTATATTATTAATAAAACCATTTTGTGTATTCACATAGGGTTCCTCGTCTGAGCCACGGCCTCCACCAGAGAAAAACATCATGGCTCCATCATCAGTCATCTCAAAATTCATGTCATTGCCTCCAAACTTTTCCATATCCTGCCAGCTCAGTCCATCCTGGCCGGTGTTTCCATTCAATAAAAATCCTGATAATTTTCTTTTTCCTTTAAAGGAACTATACATCAGGTTGGTATTATAGCGATCATCAATATTTTTCTGCAATCCGCCGGCTGCCTCTATTTTACCAAAGTATCCTGTTTTTTTATCTTCCTTTAGTTTAAGGTTAATGGTTTGTTTACTTTGTCCGTCGTCAATGCCGGTAAATTCGGCCTGATCACTTTTTTTCTTAAATACCTGTACTTCTTTAATGGCATCAGCCCGCAGGTTTTTTACCGCCATTCCGGGATCATCACCAAAAAACTCTTCTCCATCTACCAATACTTTTTCTACCGTTTCGCCCATCGCTTTTATCTCACCATTTTTATCTACCTGTATGCCCGGCATTTTTTTCAGGAGTTCTTCTACATTGGCGTTGGCGCTTACTTTAAAACTATCTGCCGTATAAATAGTGGTATCACCTTTTATTCTAATCGGGTTTCCACTCTTTATAATCACTGCTTCCAGCAGTTTACTTTTTGGTGTAACGGCAACCATTGGCAGTTTTTCGTTACCTGTTGCAATGTCCATGTCTTCTACATAATCAGCAAAAGCCGGATGCATCACCATAAATATGTATTTGCCAGCAGCGAGCTTAGGCAATGCATAAGTTCCATCATCTTTGGTTCTGGTAAATCCGATAAGGGTGGAGTCTTTTTGTGAAAGCATGGCTACCACAGCATTTTTTACAAGTTTGTTGGCAGTAGTATCTTTTATAATTCCGGTAATTTGAGTGTTTTGGGAGAAAGTAGTAAGGGTAATGAAAATAGAAAAAAGGGAAACACAGATTTTTTTGAGCATGTAGTTAGTTTTATTGGTACATTTAATTGGTAGTTCAAAAATGAACTTTTAAATATTGGCCGCAAACTAACAAATACTAAATTTACGTTAAATGAAAAAAGTATAAACGGCCCAACAACCTTTACAATGGCATACGAAGAAGATCATTTTATAGACAGCAGCAAACTTGTTTGGAATTACTCTTTGTTCTGTGAAGAAGACATCCACAGATTTCAGAAAGGGGATATGGAGAATGCGTATGAAAAATTTGGCAGCCATTTTTTAAATGTGTTGGAATCTGATGGATTCTATTTTTCTGTATGGGCGCCCAATGCTACATATGTTTCCGTTATCGGCGAATTTAACGGATGGAAAAAAGAGCTGCATCCATTGTTTGTACGGCTCGATCATTCCGGAATTTGGGAAGGATTTATT
>JBBRFX010000213.1:0-5404 GCA_038241275.1 Chitinophagales bacterium | reverse complement strand
ATTGGAAATAAAAAATGGATTAGACAGTCATTTATCCGGCGACCTGCTGGCACTTGATATTCGCCGTTGTCTATATTACCTGGGCGAAATTACCGGTGAGATCAGCAATGAAGATAAACTCGATTATATTTTCAGTAAGTTCTGTATCGGAAAGTAACCTTTAGCCGAATAATAAAAAATTTAATAAATTTTCATTCCCGAAAAATAATTTATTTATACAGTTTCATTTTCTATCTAAAATTACAACTTAGCCCGCTCCACATATTTGTAATCTTTGCATTCTTGCCGGGGCCATTTAGTATGCCGTATAACCCTGACGATGTTGAAAATTCATGGCCAAGGCTGGTTTTAGAAACTTTGATGGTATAGGCGCTTTCCATCTCGGCCCTTGTAGAACCAATACCTATACCAGCCATTGTGGTCAATGGTTTAAATCCGCCGGAGGCAGCGTTCATAAACCAGCCGGCAAATTGCCATTCAGTATTTGTCTTTTTTTGCTGAAACACAACTATTAAACCATTGCTCCACGAAGCCATTTTTAAAGGCCCTGCACCACATTCACTGTTTACCTGGATACTGGAAACTTTATTTTGTAAAACCTTGTTCAACATTTCTACCATCTGTTCTAAGGGCATTCCGAAATTTATTTCATTTGTAGTACCCGATTGCTGATTTACTAATTGCAGCGCATTGGAGGTGAGTGCCAGTGATTGTTGGTTAATATTTTCCGATAAACTATGCTCATCGGCTACTTTGTTATTTTCTTTCTCCACTTTACCGGAACTGACAGGCTGGGTTTGTATAACAGTTGTTTCCTTTAGCGTGTCCATGGTAGCATGCGCTGTTTTTTTCTGACTATTATCACAGCTTAATAAAAACGGAATGATAAAAAAGACGATTGCAAATATTTTCATAAGGTAATTTTAAAAGTTAATTTAATGAGAAGAGTAAAATTAATGGATGTTAGATCAATAAATCAGCCATAAGTATTTACTATTCTGGATCCATCGTATTTGCAGTGCTTTCAGGCATTATATAAATGGCATTATAATAATTACTGGCTGTATTCAAAAAATATTTCTATCAGGTTAAAATTATTGTCCAAATCAATAATCCTCCTCCAAATCTGGTTACTTTCCATTTGCTTAACTTTGCGTCTAAATCAGTAAAGCAGGGCTGTCCTGTTTTTAACTGGGCATTTTTTCAGTTTTAACACATGCCTGCATTCACTCTTTTTGTTTTATAAAGAATGAATGAAGAGCTTAGGATTTTTTCAATTGATTTTTCAACTCATATTTCCCCTGCATATATTATAAAACGTATAATTTATTAAATACTTATGGATACTACACTTATTGAGGTTAGGAACTTAGCAATTGAAGATTATAAAGCGTTGAAAGAAGCTATGATACAGGCTTATGCAAGTCTTGGAGGGCAATACTGGAAAGAGGAAGCTTTACAAAGATTGATTGATAAATTCCCTGATGGGCAGATCGTTTTATTGCAGGATGGAAAAGTAGTAGGATGTGCATTATCTATTATTGTTGACTATGAAAAATATGGAGATAATCATACGTATCGTGACATCACCGGTAATTTTAGTTTTGAAACCCATGACGCAAAAGGAGATACTTTATATGGGATTGAAGTATTTGTGCACCCCGAATACCGTGGGCTTCGCCTTGCCCGGCGTTTATATGATGCAAGAAAAAATCTTTGCGAAAGTTTAAATTTAAAAATGATCATTGCAGGGGGGCGCATACCAAAGTATAGTATGTATGCAGATACAATGACTCCCAAAGCTTATATCGAAAAAGTGAAGCACCGGGAGATATATGATCCTACACTTACCTTTCAAATTGCCAATGATTTTCAGGTGAAAAAGATTTTACGTAATTATTTACCGGAAGATAATGAAAGCAATGGTTTTGCTACACTGCTTATATGGTATAATGTGTATCATGATGCGGAGATAAATATTATACATCGCAAAAAGGATATTGTAAGGATTGGATTGGTGCAGTGGCAGATGCGGCCTTATCATCATGTGGAAGACTTGCTGAAACAGGTAGAGTATTTTGTAGATGCAGTGAGTGATTATAAATCAGATTTTATTTTATTTCCCGAGTTGTTTAATGCACCGCTGATGGGCAGGTTTAATGAAATGGATACCCGGCAGGCCATAAAAGAACTGGCTCAGTTTACCAGGCCAATTGTAGAAGCAATGAGTAAAATGGCCCTGTCTTACAATGTAAATATTATTGCAGGTAGTATGCCCGAAGTGAGGGATGGTAAAGTGTATAATGTATCCTATGTATTGCAAAGAAACGGCAAGATAGACAGTGTGTGCAAATTGCATATTACCCCTTCTGAAGAAGATGACTGGCATATACAGGGCGGTAATGAAATAAAAGTGATAGAAACTGATGCAGGAAAAATTGGTGTGCAGATTTGTTATGATGTAGAGTTTCCTGAAATGACCAGGAAACTTGCACTGGAGGGTATGCAGATATTATTTGTACCTTTTTTAACGGATACTCAAAATGCGTATAACAGGGTGCGCTTTTGTGCACAGGCAAGGGCAATTGAAAATGAATGTTTCGTAGCGATGGCTGGTAATGTAGGCAACCTGCCCAAGGTTACCAATATGGATTTGCAATTTGCACAATCAGCCGTTTTAACGCCTTCAGATTTTGCCTTTCCGGTAAATGGTATTAAAGCAGAAGCAACACCCAATACAGAAATGATTGTGGTAAGTGATGTGGATTTATCCTTATTAACTGAATTGCATCATTATGGAAGTGTGCAAACATTAAAAGACAGAAGGTTGGATATTTATCAATTAAATTTTTTAGAACAGGAAAAAGTAAAAGAAGTAATAAAGGAGAATATTGTGAAGGCTTAATATTAAAGGGGCTGGAATAGCTAAAAATAAAAATTAACTGTTTGGGGTTTTACTAAATAAACCTTGAACAGTTTTTTTTGTATGAGGGATCCCAAAATAAAATCAATCATTAAAATAAAACAAAAAACCATTATTATTTTTTATTATTAATAAACACAACTCCATCTTTAATTTCTGAAGCCAGTTGTTCAATCGTTTTATTTACAAACAGTTCTTTCAACTGCTTTTTGATGGGTTTGTATTGTGCATGCATGGGGCAGGGTTGTGTTTCTGAGCATAGCTTTAATCCCAATACACATTTATCCAGCACATCATCTTCTCCCATTGCCTGAAGGATAGAACGAACCGGTAGTTTTTTTGCTTTTTCGGTAAGAAAAAATCCGCCGTTAGGACCACGGGCTGAGCTAATCACTTTATTTTCTTTGGTAAGCGCCTGCAATATTTTTGCAGTAAATGATTGAGGTGAATCTATGGCTTTAGAAATTTCATCAATGCTGATTTTATTTTCCTTGGAACTTTTTTGGGCTATAAAAATGGTTGCTCTTAGGGCATATTCCGTTGCTTTAGAAAACATAGATATAATTTATGAAAGTGTAAACTTCCGTTATTTTAGCTAAACTTAGTAATTGTTAAATGCAATACCTGGTTTCCATTCGGCATAAGAATCTTTTGTTTCATATAATTTTAAAGATACCAGCTTTACGTGGCTGGGTAATTTTTCACTAATCAGGTTTTGTATAAAGATCAACATATTTTCTGCAGTGGGTTCTGCCTTCCAGGTTACCAGGTTCTCCGGCGACAGAAAGGAAGGGTTATGCAGCAAAAACTGGTGAGATAAAACTACTTTATGATCCAGTTTTTCGATCACTGATTCTACCACCAGTTTTTTTACTTCTTTAAAATCTATCATAAATCCCGGCCCGGGTATAAAATCATCGTCGCTGCGTGCAGAAGAAACAGTTACATGTAATTCATACGAATGGCCATGTATATTTTTGCATACTCCGGGATAACCATGAATGGCATGAGCCATTTCAAAATGAAATATTTTAGTTAAGCTTAACATAGTACTTTATTGTATGAGCATTTTACTAACCAGTTAAATTGGTAACAAATCTGCTTTTAAACCTTATAACAGGGGATTAAAAGAGGCTGATCAGGGTATAAAAAGAAGCGTGATACCAATGGGGTGGATTAGGATAAATAATTAAAGACAAAATTATCTTTAAATATTATCTTTGCCTAATATTTTTTATTCAAAAGACTAAAAAAAGAATGTTTAAAATGGTAAACCACTTCCACGGATCAATTAAAAGAATACAAAGACTGGCTTTAAGTATTAAAATAAATACCATCTGGCGCATCCAGTTTTTATTGGTATTATTAAAATCACATAAGGAAGTGTAATTGCAATAAACCTAAAAGGTCAGTTAAACAGGAGATTTAAGAATATGCTGCGTATCAGGAATAATCAGATATTTTACCAACTTTCTACAACAGTAACATACTTTATTTTAAAAAAATTAAAATGCCCCAACCTATACTTGATAGAAAATTATATTTAAAGTCAGCAGCTTCTTCCCGGCAAGGCAGCACTGTGATTATTAAAGAAGTAACGAAAAAAAAGCAGCTAAAGGCATTTATTGATTTTTCTTATAACTTATACAAGGGTAATAAATATTATGTTCCTCAATTAAAAAAGGATGTTCAGGATACATTTAACCAAAAAAAGAATCCTGCATTTGAATTTTGTGAAATAAAATACTGGCTGGCTTATAAAGATGATAAGGTGGTGGGAAGAATTGCAGGAATTATTAATCATTCATTTATAAAAAAATGGAACAACAAAAACATGCGGTTTGGATGGATGGATTTTGAAGCAGATGAAGCCATTGCAAAAGCATTATTAAACCAGGTAGAAATGTGGGCAACAGAAAAAGGAATGGATGCAGTTCACGGCCCGCTTGGCTTTACCAATTTTGATTATGCCGGATTATTAATAGAAGGGTTTGATCAGTTAGGAACCTTTGCTACTTTATATAATTATACATATTATGCCGCTTTTGTTGAAAATGCAGGGTATAGCAAAGATGTAGACTGGGTAGAATACAAAATAAAATTACCTAAAACCATTTCGGAAAGGTTAGAAAAAATTGCAGGCATTGTGCAAAAACGTTACGGATTCCGGGTGCTGGAAGCGACAACTAAAGCGGATGTAATGTTGTATGCAAAAGATATTTTCAGGTTAATCAATAATGCTTATGCCGGTTTATATGGTATGGTGGAGATGAATGATAAACAAATTGATTATAATATCAATAAGTATTTATCTTTTATCCGGCCCGATTTTGTTTCGCTTGTTTTGGATAAGAATGGCGAGCTGGCCGCATTTGGTATTACGATGCCTTCTTTATCAGTGGCCTTACAAAAAGCAAATGGCAGCCTCTATCCATTTGGTTTTTTACATCTTTTAAAAGCATTGAAAAAAAATACACTCGC
>JBBRFX010000212.1:0-5449 GCA_038241275.1 Chitinophagales bacterium | reverse complement strand
TTGCTGCCAAAAGAAGCCATAGCCGACTGGGCTTCTATCATCGGTATATCAATACAAAACTGTATGCACTCTCTACAAATAATGTCTTCCTAAAAACAATATGCATATTAAAATGAACTTACTTTTTTGTGAAGTATTTTTTTATGCATTACAGTCTGCTGTATCCTACAGCCCCAGTTTAAACATTATCATATACAAATATATGGGCTCCATAAAAAAATATAAGTTTATGACGAAGATCAATATTTTGTAATAAAAATTCCGATACATTTGGTCTGTCAAAACTTATCCAACCTAAACTCAGCTTATGCGTACCCAAAAAACTCTCTTTTTATTTATCGTATCTCTGTGCCTGCAGGTAAGCCTCATGGCGCAGGAAAAGCTCAACATCAAATTTGGAAAAGTAAAACCAGAAGATTTTAATGTTCAATCCCTATTGATCGATTCCAGCACCAATGCTGTGGTGATTGCAGATGTGGGCAACTCAAGATTTATTGCCAACGCAAATCAACAAACATTTTCGCTAATATTCAGGCAAAAAAAACGGATTAAAATAATTAATAAAAAAGGGTTTGATGCCGCTACCATTACCATCCCTTTATATGTTGGCACCAATAGTAATGAAGAAAAACTGGAAGACCTGGATGCATATACTTATAATTTAGAAAATGGTAAAGTAATAGAAACCAAGCTGACAAAGTCGTCTGTATTTACCGAAAAACACAGTAAAAACTGGATATATAAAAAGTTCACTTTTCCCGCACTTAAAGAAGGCAGTATTATTGAATATTCTTATGAAGTAAAATCAGATTATTTTACAAACCTTCAATCATGGACTTTCCAGGGCCAATATCCTGTATTGTGGAGCCAGTATGAAACTGAAATCCCCGACTTCTTTAAATATGTTACACTATCCCAGGGATACCACCCATTTCATATTCAAAATAAAGAAAAATCAAATATTAGTTTTCAATTTACAGAGCATGTAGAAAGAGAAACGAACAGAACGGGTGCTGCTACCAGTTCTGGGATAAATAATTTTAAAATATCCGGCATATTGGAACATAGCACATGGATTATGAAAGATGTTCATGCACTAAAAGAAGAATCGTTTACCACTACCTTACGCAATGCTGTTTCTAAAATAGAATTCCAGCTAAACCAGGTTGCCTTTCCAAATACTTCTCCAAAAGATTATATGAATTCGTGGCAAAAAGTAGCGAGCGAACTAATGGATGATGAAAAATTTGGACTTCCCATTGACAGAGCTAACAACTGGATGGATGACGAAGTAGAAACTATTGTTGCCAATGCAAAAACACAAAAAGAAAAAGCAGCAAAAATATTTGAATACGTTCGGGATAATTTTACACACAATGATATTGATGGAATTTACATAACTAAAAACCTAAAAGATATTTTAAAAAACAAAAACGGTTCGATAGCAGATATTAATATGTTGCTGATAGCCATGTTAAGAAGCCAAAAGATGCCGGCATCCCCGGTTATTCTCAGTACCAGGGATAATGGCTTTGCCAATGAATACTATCCCCTCCTTAACAGGTATAATTATTTAATTGCAAAAGTTGAGATAGACAATGCCGAAATATTTCTGGATGCTACAATAAAGCACCTGGAATTTGGAAAGCTTCCCACTAAAGTATATAACGGCCAGGCAAGGGAAATAACAAAAAAAAATGGCGCCCCGGTATATTTTATTGCAGACTCACTTAAGGAGTCGGCTACTACCTTTGCTTTTATTATTAATAACGAAAAGGGAGGTATAGAAGGTAGATTCAGTCAAAACTTTGGTGAGAATGAATCACTAAAACTAAGGAACAGAATGTCTAAAATATTAATGGAGGATTTTAAAAAATCAGTGCAGCAACAATATCCCGAAGAATATATTTTAGATAACATACAACTTGATTCTTTAAAATTATTAAAAGAACCGGTTTGTCTAAAATATGATTTAACCATTAATGCTTTTAAAGAAGAGGATATTGTTTATTTTAATCCAATGCTTGTTGAGGCCATTAAAAAGAATCCCTTTACTGCGGCAGAGCGGTTTTACCCGGTAGAGATGACAAATACTATTGATGATACCTATATCCTTACAATGGAAGTTCCTACAGGATATAAAGTAGATGAACTTCCAAAATCTGTGCGGCTGAGCTATAATGGCGACGAAGGAATGTTTGAATATTTGATATCACAATCTAAGGAATCGATTAGTTTGAGGTGCAGGACTGTATTAAGAAAAGCCACTTTTGAAAATGAAGATTATCAATCACTGCGGGACTTCTATACTTTTATTGTAAAAAAAGAAGCAGAACAAATTGTATTTAAAAAGATAAAGTAACTATGAAACTGATTACCCTGTTTATCGCTATTTGTTTTTACAGTATCACAAATGCCCAGGAATATAGTGCACTCTTTATACCAGATTCTTTAAGAAAGGGTGCTGATATTGTAAAGCGAAACGAAGAGTATGTCTTAACAATAAAATCGCCGGCTAAATTTACTTTGTATGAAAAGCATGTTTACACTATTTTAAATTCGCCTGCTGCCGGTTATGCCAATTACACATCTCATTATGATAAATTCTGCAGTATCAATGCTATTTCCGGTAAGCTGTTTGATAAATGGGGAAAAGAAATAAAGCACACTAAAAAAAACGACTGGAAAGATTACAGTGCTTACGATGGATTTAGTTTATTATCTGATGCCAGGTATAAAGAAAATGAATTTTATTCTGCAGAATATCCATATACTGTAGAATATGAAGAAGAGGCAGATTATAATGGCACTCAGGGATTTCCCCGTTGGATACCGCAAGCCATGCCATCAATGTCGGTACTCAACAGCAAGTTCACCATCATTGCTCCTGCAGATTATAAAGTAAGGTATAAACAGTTAAACTTTAAAACTGAACCGGTGATTACTCAAAAAGGAGAAATTAAAACCTACTCCTGGGAGATAAAAAATATTGTTGCAAAAAAGTATGAGGCTTCTTCTCCTCCCTTTACTGAGCTTACGCCTGCTGTATTTTTTGCACCCTCTACTTTTGCAGTGCAGGGTTTTGAAGGCGACATGTCTACATGGGAAGGTTATGGCAGATTTATGTATCAGTTAATAAAAAACAGGGATATTTTACCGGCAGAAATAAAAAAGAAAGTTCATGAACTCACAGATAATATTTCCAGTGACCGTGAAAAGGTATTTTTATTATATGATTTTTTACAAAAAAATACCAGGTATATCAGTATCCAGTTGGGCATAGGTGGATGGCAACCTTTTGAAGCGTCTTATGTGGCCGAAAAAAAATATGGTGATTGCAAAGCGCTTTCAAATTATATGATAGCATTGCTCAAAGAAGCAGGCATCGCAGGAAAATATATTGAGATTTATGGAGGCAAAAATCCACCGGCATTTATAGAGGATTTTTCTTTTTCGCAGGCCAATCATGTAATAGCATGCGTTCCCATTAATAAAGATACCATTTGGCTTGAATGCACCAGCCAGACTGAATCTCCTGGGTACCTGGGCAGCTTTACCGGCAACAGAAAAGCACTCCTGATTGATGAAACAGGCGGACACCTTGTGCAAACGCCTGTTTATAAAATAGCAGACAACCTGCAGGTAAGAAACATAAAAGCTGTTGCCGATGAGCAGGGTAATTTAAATGCAGAAATAAATAATTTCTACTCCGGGCTTCAACAGGATTTTGCACATTCATTAATGCATGATGCCAGCAAAGAGGAAAGAGAAAAATATTTAAATAAACTTTTTAATCTTCCTACTTACGAGGTACTTAAAAATAATTATAAAGAGCAAAAAGGTATTATCCCATCAGTGAAGGAAGACCTGCAGGTTTTAATATCCAATTATGCCATTGTAACAGGTAAACGTTTATTTATTGGAGCCAATATATTTGGCGGAGCGGCTACTAAACTTTTTCCGGATACTGCCCGTCAATATGATTACATCATCAAGAATGCATATAAGGATATTGATTCTGTTGAAATAAAATTACCTGCCGGATACATTTCGGAAAGTGTACCAAAAGATATTTCGTTGATTACCCAATTTGGAAAGTATGTTTCAAGCATAAAAGTGGTAAATAATACCATCTTTTATTACCGGCTTATGGAAAGTTATAGCGGGCGCTACCCGGCAAAAGAATATAATAACCTGGTAAAATTTTACGACCAGGTATATAAATCAGATAGAAGCAAAATTGTATTGGTAAGAGCTGAATAGTTGCCAGCGTTATGCCTGAATTTATTAAAATATTTTTCGTAAAATAGCGGCCTGTTGTTTCAACCTCATTTATACAGATCTTTTACATCCGCCTTGCTTAAATCATAAAACACATCGCCCATTTTTTGGGCTATGGCATTAAAAAATATTTCGCCCTTTTCTTTGGTTGCAAGCGCCGGGTTTCCTATGCCGGTATCTTCTGTTACCTGGCTCCATTTTCTTTCGGTCCATAAAAAGCCTTCGGAAAATGCTTTAATCTTATTCCTCTTTTCCTTTCCGCTACCCCATTTTTCTTTGGGCAAAACCAACTCCGGTTTTAAATACAATAACAAACTCGTTTCCATTTCATCTGCATGATCTCCGGGTTCATCAAAAAACAGTTGCCTGTCCACTGCATTAAAACAAAAGCTAATACAGAAAAACATTTTCGGAAATTTTAAACCGAGTTCTCTTACCATAGACTTAAAATCGTTGCCCCCATGACAATTAAAGATGAGGAGCTTGTATAAACCTTGCCGGTTAAGCGTTGCTGCGATATCGCATAAAATCGCAAATTGGGTACTTGGGTTAAGATTAATATCAAGGTATATATCAGACTGACCGGTATTTACACCAAAAGGAATGGCGGGCAATACAATAACTTTTGCGCCTTTTTCCCATGCCAGCTTTGCAGATGCTGCTGCTAAAAAATCAGCTTCAATATTATCGGTACCATAAGGCAGGTGATAATTGTGTGCTTCTGTAGCGCCCCAGGGCAAAACGGCTAATTCAAACTGTGCTTCCTTTAACGCATGCCAATTTGTTTCTGCTAAAATATATGGCCTCATAGTTTTGTTTTAAAATTACACTGTGAATAGTCAATGGTCAATGGTGAATAGTTAATGGTAAATTATTGACCATTCAGTTTTGCCAATTCACGCTTAACTTAACAATAATAAAAAAAATATTTTTTAGAAAGATAGCCAATATTTTATGACTGCAATTAAGAATAGCGCTGGACTATAAACAGTAGTAACCAATTAAGAAAATACCTCAGGTATTTGCATCGGCACAATTGCACTATATTTATCCCTGCAAATTAAAAAACAAAGCTATGTTAAGCAACAACGATATATTGAAAAAACTAAGAGTAGCACTCTCCCTGCACAATGAGGATATCATTAAAATATTAGAATTGGTAGATTTT
>JBBRFX010000211.1:0-5598 GCA_038241275.1 Chitinophagales bacterium | reverse complement strand
TGTTGTAATGTTTGCACGGCAAGTGTGTTAATGTCCTGTGCTTTTTCAAATGTGAATGTGCCGGCTGCCGAACTGATATTTGCCTGGTAATATTGTATAGGCAGTGTTGTATACCTGGGCAGTGCAATGGCAAACATTTGTATATCGTTCAAGCTTATATTTTCATTATAACCTGCTACGCCGTTATCAAACGGAATATCATATAAGCCTGCACGATCCCTGAAATAAAACCGCCCGCCATTGTTTATGAGATTAAACTGCAACATTTGTTGTTCTTTAACCGGGGCAAGGCCTGTTTCCCAAAAAACAATGGCTTCGCCTGCAGCAGGTATTGATTCGCTGCTGTAACTCAAATTAAAAATTTTTTCATACTTCATTTGCTCCGAAGAAAAACCCATTAAAGCTGCGGTTCTTATTACATCTTTTTTTAGCTGCAGGGGTATTTCGGTTCCATACCATTCATTATTATTTTTAATATATACATCAGCAGCATTACGGTAAGCTATAAATGCATTATTAATATCATTACCTTTTTCATAAATAATTCCCTGTAACATCAGCGAAAAAGCATCATTGCTGTAACGGTTGGTATTGCCATTAAATTTTTCTTCCTGCTTGTAGGTTACAAGCGAAATTCTCCTGGCTTCTACCATGGCCGCTTCTGTATCTCCTTTAAAAAGATAATTGAGTGCCTTATAATAATGCAGCATAAATCTTTCAAAATCTTCGGGATGGTAATGCTGATACATTGGGTTAAGGAAACCTGTAACCAGCAGGTCTTTTGCAGAACTGCGGCTGTCTTCCATCAGCATGTCTGCCTCGTTAAAATATCGGTTGCTGCTATCGTACTGCTTCAGCAGGTGCAGGGTTTTTCCTTTCTCTAAAAGATAGAGCAGCTTATTCCTGTTTTTTTGCAGGATTTTGATATTATCTATTTGCCGGTTTGCTTTAGAAAATTGTCCATTGGCAAGGCTGGAGTGATAATCCTGTATTCTTTGATGATAGCTGGCGCAGGATTGCAGCAATAAAGCAGCGCTGATTATTGCAGTTAATTTAAGTATGGGTGTAAAAAATGAAAACATGCCGGGGAAATTGCACTGCAAAAAATACGAAGTTGTCTGTTTTATAAAATAGCGTTGTAAGGAAAAGATTTTTCAATATGCAATAACCCGCTAAGGTTACTACATATTGAAAAACCGGGATTGATATTAATTCTTTACGTACTTGGCAATTTTTTTATCACCAATCCATACCACTTCGTTTGTTTGCATATCTGTCAGTTCCAGGTTTACCTGGTAGTACACCACTTTCTTTTTCTTGTGTGCATCTACAATCGAATTGATAGAACCCTGCATGATATAGTCTGCACCTACCTCCATACCAAATTTTTTCATAGTGCTTACTGTAGAATTGGTTTGCTGATCGGCACGTTCTGCCCTGAGTTCTTCTCTTTTTTTTCCTGCCTGCACCAGTCTTACTTTTTGTGTTTTTATAAAAGCCTGCTCCAGGTCTTTTACAAATGTTTCTGCCTCTATGTGTTCATGGCTTTTGTTATCTACAAAGCCACAAATAACAACAGGCTTTTGGCCCGCTTTGGCCTGCATAAAATTAGTGAGCCAAAGTTCTTTTAATACATCATTTGTAAGTTGTTCTGCTGTGAGCCTGCTGTCTGTATTGTTCCATCTGCCACTGATGTCTATTTGTTCTGCAGGGTCTACACGGGTTACCTGCCTGCTGCAGGAAACTGATAATAGAATAAATGAAATGAAGGCTAAGCTTAGGGTCAAAATTTTTTTCATATGCTGTTGTTTAGAGCATTAAGTTGATTGAATAATTTAAAAAAAGTTTACAGTTATTTATTACCAGTACCAATTGGGAAATAAATAATAGGGTAGTGAATGGCGATTGTTGTTACGGTAGTTACCATTTTGCCAATTATTGTATGGCTGATAATAGTCCCTGTTATTCCAGCCATTGTAGTTAGAATAATTCCACCTGTTGGAAAATCTTGCTCTTTCCAGGCGAAGTTCTCTTCTAAAGAGCAGGCGATCGCTGCGCCGCTTTTGTTTGGCATCATACCAGTCGTAAGCTTTGTAGGTATTTTGCAGGGTGGTGTTGTGAAATTTGTTAATCGAATCTGCCAGCACCATATACTTTGCTTTGCTGCTGTAATACTGTGGGTTTTGATCCGGCAATAAAACTTCAGATTGTGCAAATGAACTTTGCAGTGATGTGAAAACGATTGAAAAAAGAAGCAGTGTAAAAAGTTTCATAACTAATATTTTTAATTAAAAAAACAACAATACAATAGTAATAATACATGCCGTTAAGTCGCTGTTAAAATAAACAAAATCAAATACTTTAGTATTTTTTTAAAGTATAAAATCTAAAAAAGCAGGCACTTTCAGATAGCTGCTTTTTTACAAAAATTAAAAAATCAACACATGATTTTTATCAATTAATATTAATTATAATTGTTGTCCGACTAAATGTCTGAAAGCCTTATGAAGCCTGCATGACCTCACCCCAACCCCTCTCCAAAGGAGAGGGGCCAGAACCCTCAACCAGTAAGCGTTTGAGCGATTTGGTAAAGTTTTAGTCGGACAATAGTGATTAATTATAATGCTTTGTATAAAAAAACTTACGGATTAGTAGACCATAATGATGCACTTTTTAATAATGCCCTGCGGTTGAGCTTAAGTTGTGCTACCACCAGTTCTGCCAAATCTTCAGCCTGTAAAACTTTATCTGGATTACCATCTGTTAATTTTAAATCAATGGCCATATCTGTGGCAACGGTACTGGGTGTGAGAGCGCTCACCCTGATATTGTGTTTTCTTACTTCCAGCATTAGCGATTCGGTTAGTCCCAATAAGCCAAATTTGGATGCACTATAAGCACTTGTAACGGCAGCTCCTCTTTGTCCGGCAGTAGAAGATATATTAATGATATCGCCTGTTTTTCTTTCTATCATTCCCGGCAGGATGGCTCTTGTGATGTAATAAACACCTAATAAATTTACCTGGATAATTTCTTCCCATTGCTCGGGGGCCAATTCTAAAAATCCACCAAAAGCGCCAATCCCTGCATTGTTGATCAGGATATCTACCGGTCCTGATTTTTCCAGTATGCCAGCAATGGCTGCATCTACTTCTTTTCGTTTGCTTACATCCATTACGGCATACAATACATTTACTCCCAGCTCACTTATTTCTTTTTGAGTTGCCTGCAGCGAAGATTCATTGCGTCCGGTAATGATGATGTTAACGCCTTCTTTTGCCAGCGCCATTGCAATGGCTTTGCCTATTCCCCGGCTTCCACCGGTGATGATTGCATTTTTACCTTTTAGTTGTTCCATAATTAAATATTTATGCAGGCAAAGTTATTGTTAGATATGTTAAGTCAATTAGGAAATAAGGTATTTTAGTATGTGCAGATGGTTGGTACTGATTTTTTTTATTAACCAATACAGTTAAAATTTTCATTTTATGGTTACTGCCCGGCACCTTAGAGTTTGTAGGATGTGTATAGTAAGCTTTTTAGATAAATAGTTTAAAAATCAGCAAAGGCAAAATACGCACATCACTTTGATTTAGGATTGAGGGTAGCGTCTTCAACCGGTATAGTTGCGGTTAAAACGCATCCATGACCAGGTTTTGTAATAAAATGTGCTACCCCTTTGTAAGCTTCAGCCCTGCTTTTAATATTAGCTACTCCAATTCCTTTTTGTATTTTACTGATATCAAAACCAACACCATCATCAGCAATGATAAGTTTGATAAATTTATTGTTTTGCGAAAGATGGATAGAAACTGTGCTGGCTTTTGCGTGCTTCAGAATATTATTGATATGTTCCTGCACTATTCTAAAAACGTTTAGCTTGAATTTGTTATTTACTTTAGGTTCTACAAAACTTTTTAGGGAGCATGTTATTTTTACAGAAGACACTTCCATCGTATCTTTTACAAGGTTATCAATGGCGGTAGCAAGACCAAAGTCCCTGATAAAATCTGTAGTTAATCCCTTTGATAATTTTCTTATTTCATCAATAGCTTTCAGGGTGTATTCAGAAGAACGGTTTAAATATGATTCACTGTTTATGCCACCCCGTTTTGCCAGGTCAAGGTACATTTTAGAAGCTGCCAGCAGTTGATTGATATTATCATGCAATTCTTTTCCCAGGTTAGATCTTTCCTTTTCTTTTGCTTCCTCCGTGGCATCAGCAATCTGCTTTTCTTTTAACCTGATTTCTTTATCCAGTTTTTCCTCCATTTCCACCTGTTTGCTTAGGTCGTGCATGGCGCCAATCATGCGGTAAGCTTTTCCGTCTGCATGCCTAATGATACTTGCCCTGTCAAAAACTCTTGCAATAGTACCATCATGTTTTATAAAGCGAAAAGTTTGCTCCCAATGGGAAACAGATGATCCTATAGCATCCTGTAATGATTTTTCAACTGCCACCCTATCCTCAGAGTGAATGTGTTCTTTCCAGTCGGTAATATGACCCTTGTTATTTTTTTTGATATCTCCCAGCATTTCATTAAATCCATCACTTCTAAAAACCTTGTTGGTAAGCAAATCCCAATCCCATAATACATCAAAGGAAAGTTTGGTTGCAAATAAAAACTCTTCCCCCTGTTGCTCATGTTTTATTATTTGCTGTTCCAGTTTCAATTCCAGCTCCTGCATCCTGCTTACATCCTGCATAGCCCCAATTAAACGGATTGCTTTTCCATTATCATCTCTTTCTATAATTGCCCGGCTGGCGATAGTGGCTGTAGTACCATCATAATGTTTAAACAAAAAAGTATCATTCCAGTTTTTATCTGTAGAATTAATTGATTTCATTAATTTGCTGAGTACTGATTTTTTTTCTGCCGGCAAAAGACAGTTGCTGAATTCTTTAAAATTTACAATGTTATTTTGTACTGAATATCCAAATACTTCTTTAATACTATCGCCAACATAAATTTCATCAGAAGCTATATCCCAATCCCACATTACATCATACGAAGTTTTAGCTATGTACTTTATCCAGGCATTTTTTTCTGCCAATCTTTTATGTGATTTTTCCTGCGCAATAATAATTTCCTTTGCTACAATATTTTCTTTTTTAAGGTCAATATTTTTCTGCTTTTTTACACCTTCGCTCATATCCTCTATGCTGGTAATCGTATTTTCAGTACCATCTTCATTTTTAAAAATAGAAGACGTAATTCTACAAAGTATCTGTTTCCCATTCTTTTTCAAAACCTTTAGCTCAGCGATAGATTGTCCTTCTGCCTTTCTCTTTTTCAGCATTTTCCTAAAGCTGGTTTCATTAATATCTAAAATATCCGCCCTTGTTTTGGTTAATATTTCTTTTTTAGAATAGCCTAGTAGTTTGCAGGCAGTATTGTTGGCTATTAATATTTGTCCATCGCTTAATCTGGAAATAATATTTGCCTGGGCAGCATTATCAAAGGCAAGCTGGTAAGGGTTGTTATTTTTAATAAAAGCCACTGCGCCAGGGGAAATTATCGACTTCTTTTTGGAATTGTTTTTTACTGTTGCAGACATATGTACGATAAGGTTACATGTAAGTTATTGTTTATTTAT
>JBBRFX010000210.1:0-5616 GCA_038241275.1 Chitinophagales bacterium | reverse complement strand
CCTTACCCATCAATATTACTCCACGATCAAGATTCATTTTACTGCGATCCATTTTAGAATAATCTATAATAATTATTTTTTTACCAGGGTGAGCAGAATAAAACTTTCTTTCAATGCAGTCACACTATGTGGAATATTTTCCTCTAAAGTGATCATTTGCCCTTTTCCCAGTGAAAGTGTTTGTTGTTCTGCAAAGAAGTTTATTTCACCCTCCAGTACCTGCACAGTAATATTTCCAATGGCGGTATGTTCTTTTAATTCGGCATTTTCACGCATCCCGATCAATACTATGGTAGTAGTGTCAGATTTGAATACGGTGATGGAATTACGATCACTGTCTGCCCAGGTAGTTTCCTGTTTTAGTTCAGCAATAAATTTATTTAGGTCTATTTCAACTAACCTCGCATTCAACATCCGATCACCCTCAGGCCTTAAGGCAGTAGCTTCGTTCGATTTATTTTCCATTATTCTATTTTTATTTAATGTGTGTTTAATTTTGAAATCAATTTATTGGTTTCTGGATCTGAGGAAATCCCGTAACCATTTACCAACAAACCTTTCGTTCCAAACTTGGGTGAGGAGATGGCATATAATATCGACTGGTCATCGGGGTTTGTTTGCCCCTCAAACCGAAAAACCTTATCAATTTCAAAATCATCAGGAGACAGTATCATGTCTGCCTCGTGATGTACCAGGTGTTCCTGATTGATATTAAAATCTATCGTATAGCCTTCTTTTTTTAAACCATTTATGGTTTCTGATAATGTGCCATAACTTTCTTTCATAACTGGTTTTATTTCACTGATTTTTTTTCGATTTTAAAAATAAATACGCTGATCAACGTTCTTCTTCATAACCAGGCACAGTACCCTCATCGGTAAAGCCCTTGCCCGCCTGGGGTTTTACTTTGTCAACTGCACTTGTTATGATATTGTCAAGCGCAGCAGCAGTGGCAGGTTTGCCTTTTTTAAATTTATTTTCGGGGTTACTTCCCGGACCTGTCTTTTTTGTCACTTTTGATGCCTGAATTATTTTTTGTTCTTTTTTCATTTTTTTTATTTTAGTTATTAAAAAATATATAATCAGGAGGTATCCTCACTATGTTAGGAATAAAATGATGGTTCGATTTGTGAATGGTCAATGGACAATGGTCAATGGTCAATGGACAATCGTCAATGGTGAAATATTCACCATTCACCATTCACTATTCACTATTTACACTAAACTCAACACTAATAGGTTAATCCTTTTATCGGCATCGGAAAAATAAAGTCTATGAACACATTGTGGTGTGCTTTTGATATATGCTCTTTAAATGACTTCATGCTGCGATGCATTACGTTAGTATATTTCTTTCCCATCTTCACTAGAATTTTTTCGAGATCCAATAATTCATTTTTGATAGCCGCAACTCTTTCCTCATTTTTTACAGGTAAATCCTGATCAACTTGATGCATATTCTTTTCAAATACTTTGTCAGCGGCTTCGTAAAATGAAGCAAGCAGCGGATCGCAGGAATATGTTTTTATGTGAGAAAATTTGATCGCTGATTTCTTTTCTGCTTCATCCAGTTTACTATCACTTATAGCGGCAAGCAGTGAGACATACACAGGAAATTTAAGCAACGCTTCATTTTCTTTAATAGAAATATTTATAATTGGCTTCATTTTCCATTATTTAATGATTAAGAAATGTGAGAGTTACAAAGGACAAATTATTAACCACGATAACCACTCTTTATCCGTCCAAGTATTGTATCAAGAAAAGTCTTTAACTTATCAATCGCACTGTTAACAGCAAACTCATAAGTATTTACCAATCCTGTAACAGCAATTGGCTGTATGCCTTCAAGATAGGCTTCAAGCAAACATCTTTTATTATTTATTCTTTGTTTGGAACCGTTCTCATCAGATAGATGAACTTCCAAACGTGTCATGTGTTCGCTAAAACTGCCTAACTCTTCTGATAGTAAGTCATCCAACTTAGTGCCAAATGCTTGGTGTACGCTTAAATTGTTGTCTGTATTTAATTGAATTGTCCATGTTTTTTTGAATTGATAAATTTGTTTTTTTGATTTAAGCGATTATTCTAATTTTTGTCGTTTTGGCTACTTAAATTCTTTAAGCAAACCAAAACGACAAAATCTAATTAGGCAATATTTTTACATTTTCGCCATTGCTCTACATTCTTCTGCACATTTGCGGCAAGCCTCTGCACATTTTTTGCAATGTTCGTTTGAATGTTTTTCACATTCAACAGCACAAGCCTCACAAATTTCTGCACATTCATTGCAAAAATGCCCGGCATGTTCTCCGCCAATGCTCATTAGTTCTGCTGCTGCGAAACAAACCGTTGCACACTGTCTGTCAAGCTGAATACACTGAACAAGTGCTTTAACATCGTCCTCATGCAAACATTCTGTTGCACAATGATTACATTCTACTGCACATGCTAAACAAGCATCAATACAGGATTGAAATTTTTGGTGACTCATTTTATTTAATTATTTATTTTTTCTTCAGTTACACTGTTGCCTGTTCGTCAGTTTTGCTGTTGCCCATTTTTATTGAATAATCTTTTGTACAAAATATTATAATGGTATTTATGCTCTTAGTTCTGGAATGATATAACAATGCTAAGTGAAAGCGATTCGAGTTCGTTTTTCTTAAGTACAATTAATCATAAGAAATAATAGTTCCTGTATTAGCCAAGCCACTGGATCCTCTTACATTTTTGGAAGAATTAGCTTTCACCTGATTTACTGCACTACGCCCCACAGCATCAGCAACAATGCCAGATGACTTCTTCGGTGCAGTCTTTTGCTTTTTATCAGCATCTTTATCGGGTACCACACTTTTTTTGTTAACCTGGTTTACACTTGGTTTAATTTCCTTAGCGCTATCTTTTTTTAATACTATTTTGTTTGCCATTTTTAAATTTTTAATTATTAATAAAGTTTGTTAGACGTAATGAATACTTCAGCACATTATCTTCCTAACTTACTTTAACGTTAAGTTCCGAAATGGTGTAATGTGTATTACTGAAGGCACTTCGGAGCGTATCTGTTTTTATCTCCTCAGATGAAGTGATTTCCACTTCTTTCTTTCCCAGGTCAACTGTTACAGATGTTACACAAGGCACACTGGATAATTTTTGCTTAACGGTTGAAATACAGCCGCCGCAGCTCATACCACCAATGTGGTAAGTATGTGTAAATAATTTTTCCATGATCTTTTTAATTTTAATTGTTACAAATATTTTTAATGCTTCAGTTGCAAGTTTTAATTAATCTTTCTTTACTAATTCCATTCCGCACTTGGGGCATTTGCCGGGGTTGTCTGATTTTACTTCCGGGTGCATTGAGCATGTGTAGGTTCCTGAACTCATGTTTTGTTGTGAGCCTTGCCTTACGCTATAAAGCAATAATTCATTTTGATTCTTTTTCATTGTTTTGTTTTTAAGTGATAATTATAATTAATTTCTTTTATGATAACCCTATCATAGAACCCGCCTATCAAAGTGCCGGAGAGCCAGACGGGAATAAATATGCCTTTCATTTTCTCCCCAAAATGTCCATTCTAAGTATGAAATATAGTTTTATGAATTATAGATTAATAGCAATAGAATAAGTACTGCCAGATATTATTCTAAATATCTGAACAGGATATGCGGGTAGTAAGCATCAAATGCGAAAAGTGCAGAGAAAAATATTGAGAGAGGAGATAGAACTTCTACCCAATTCTGCCTGATGCAGATTTTGGCTTTTTGTATAGGTGTAGAAATTAGTAAAATCCTGCTTGTAATTAATAATAAATTCAGGTGCAGGACTTTTCGAAATATTATTATCTAAAGTGTATTGTTGATTAGTTTTATGATTATCAGTTTTAGCTGAAACTAATTTATCATTGCAACAACTTTTCTTGTGTGTATGTTTTGAATGATCGCAGCCACAATGAACAGAACCATCAAAATTTGCAACCGTTATTCCTGCAAGATGACCCCCGCAAAAATGCATTTTTAGAGTAAACGCAAATGCAGTGCTGCTATAAACAACCAGGAATATTATGGCAATAATTCTTTTCAAAGTTTAATTCATTTTTTTCAAGCTAAACAAATAGCCGTTAATTTGAAACGAGAATCATCAGATAAAATAATGATATAAGTCATAAATGCAGATACCCTAAAGCATTGAATAATTTTTAAAATGTAATCTATTGGAATCTGTTTTATAATGATTTTACTTTTTACCCCTGCTTTTCAATAGAAGGACTACAATGAGTACCACTACAACCGGTATGAGCCACATGCCCCAACCCATACCCCAGCCCCAGGAATTATTGTGCATTTAATTGTTTTAAGTTTTTTATAATGATCAGTTCTTTAATACATTTTCATTGTACTGTCGCCCATTTTACCGGCATTCATTTTTTTCATCATTTTCATCATCATCGGTTTTTGCTGCATCATTTCCATCATGTTTTTACACATCATTGAATCCTTGTCTGCCATATTCATCATATTTGTCATCATCATATTCATCATGCCGGGATCCTGCATCATGTTTTGCCCCATCATTTGCTTATTGCTATCAGTATTCATCATCATCTGCATCAGTTCCATATGGTAAGTTGGATTCTGTATAATTGCAGTATTAATTTCTTTGCGTCGGATATCATCTTTCAGCAGTTGATCAGTTGTTTGTTTGGTATTACAGGCTGATAGCAAACTTATTGCTGCAATAAAAAGTGTTGAGTAAATAGTGAAACGTTTCATTTATCTGATATTTTAGATTTTACTTCTTAAAGGTCACTTTTAAAATTGTAAGAAGTGTTACATAATCCTGAAAAAAAGTTACATGATTCACACAATCTCAAAATCATTAGAATCTGAGTGATTATTATAATATTTTTTGAACAAAATTAATGCCATGCCGGGATTACCCTGAAGCACTGAACATTAAAGGAGAGATGGGAATATCGGGGGAATACTTTACTCACATTATACTTCGGATTCAGGAGAAATTACATGTAAGCATAATGAATCTTTTCATCAGATTGTGTCATTTACAGCAATCCTTCTTTCTTACAAATATCGCTTTGAAGATCTTCCAGAAAAACTGTCCTATTGATTTTACCATAATCTTAATTTACTTATGACAGTCCTTTTTACGGGCAAAAACGTCCCTAAATAACTGCCAGATGAACTGTTATATTCTTGACGAAATAAATTTATTATAATAAGCAAAACCAGCAGGGCAAAATCTTGCCCTGCTGGTTTCAGTATTTATTGACTTAGCTTTTCTGCCTTATACCCGGCTTTGATTACTATGTCCCGCACCGCTTCATCAGTAAGATTATCGGTTTCTACGGTTAAGATTTTCTGCGGATTTGCAGTATCTACTTCCCAACTTTTAATGTTGGCATTGGCATTTAAATGCGGTGTGATGGATGCAATACATCCTCCACAATTGATGTTTGTTTTATACTTGTATTTCATATTGTTTCTTTTTTGTAAAGTTCCGGCTAAATGACCGGCTTGTTGTTATACGATTATGGAAAATTGTTACAATTAGGGGTATTAAAGTTTCAGTAATTTCAATCTCAAACTATTACTTAC
>JBBRFX010000209.1:0-5624 GCA_038241275.1 Chitinophagales bacterium | reverse complement strand
GTACAGATTGGAAAATCTCTACACTTTTGGCTACAGGTTTCAGAACGCCCAATGTAGATGATATGACAAAAGTATTTGAAAGCGGAAACGGCACATTGATCGTACCTAACCCGAATATTAATCCAGAAAAAACGATTAACTATGAAGTGGGTATTTCTAAAAAAATAAAACAAAAATGGCAGTTTGGAACTACTATCTGGTATACAAATTATAATGATATCCTTACTACTGATTTTGGAACGATAAACGGTTCTCCTACGATAGTTTATGATGGAGTTACCAGCAATATAATAACTGTTGTAAATAAGAATAAAGCTTATAGTTGGGGTTTAAGTGGCAATATTGGTGCAGATATTAGTAAACATTTTTCCTTCTCTTCCACACTTAATTATACCTATGGCAGAATAAAAGAAAGTCCAAAAAATTATCCTTTAGACCATATCCCTCCAATGTTTGGAAAAACAAGTATAACCGGAAGATTCGGCAAACTAACAACAGAAATTTTTACTTTATATAATGGTGCAAAAGATTCGGCCAATTATAATTTAAGAGGCGAAGATAACCATATATATAGCGCAGATCCGGTACGTGGCTATACGCCTGGATGGATTACTACCAATATCAGGTTGGTTTATGAAATAAATAAACATGCCTCTTTGCAACTGGCATTGGAAAACATAATCGACAAATATTATCGGGTTTTTGCATCAGGATTAAGTGCTCCGGGCCGAAACTATGTAATTACCCTTCGTGGCAAATTATAGCAAGCCATTTTAAAATATTATTTAAAAAACGTATGAGTGTTAAATTTCTTGCGCTATTTTTTTGGTGTGCAGCAATAGTATAGAGAAAATTGTCTAAATTGAAGGGTATTAAAAACACAACTTATGACCGAGGAGCTAATGCTTGCCGGAAGTATCAAAAACAATGCGTTCGCTCAGGAACATTTGTATAATCGTTTCAGCCCCCGCATGCTTGGGGTATGCTACCGCTTTGCCAAAAACAGGGAAGATGCGGAAGACATGCTTCAGGAAGGCTTTATAAAAGTGTTTACCCAATTACATCAATATAGAGGTGAGGGTGCATTGGAAGGATGGATACGCAGGATTGTGGTTCATACCTGCATTAATATTTTAAAAAAGAATAAGAAATTTGCTGAAAGTGTGGATTTGATTCATGCTCACGGCATTCATATAAAAGAGGATATGATTCCTTCCATTATGCAGGCAAAGCAGGTGGTAGAATGTATAAGAATTCTTCCGCTTGGCTACAGAACGGTTTTGAATTTATATGCGATTGAAGGATTTTCTCATAAAGAAATAGGAGAATTATTAGACATTGAAGAAAGCACCAGCCGAAGCCAGTACACGAGGGCTAAAGCAATGCTGGAAGAAATATTAATAAAGAAAAATATTATTCAAAAGCCCCGGAAAAATAATTTTGGAGCTGCTGCCTCTTCAAGATGATTGTACTATTAAACAATTTGATTGAACAACCAAACTAAACACGCTTTTTGTGAAAGAGATGGAAAACAATTTTTACAGAGACGAATTTGAACAGATGCTGAGTGATACAACCGAAGATTTCAGAATGTATCCTTCAAGGAAAGTATGGCATAGCATTTACAACGATTTGCACCCTGATCGTAAATGGCCTTCTTTTGCTGTGTGCCTATTATTGCTCACCGGTATTTTATATATTGGAGTCTCCAATAATAACAGTATTAGCAAACAATCAAAGAATTTGATGGCAACCTCTATTTCGTCAACGATCATTGATAGTAAAACTCCAATAAACAGTGATGATAAAGCTGACAATACCATTACAGCATTACAAAACAATAAAACCCCAATTACCACTATAAATAACGCCAATATTGAAAAAGAAAATTTGCTAAACCGGGAGAATAGTAAATTCAATAACAACTTAAAAGAAAACAATACTGTTACAGCTCAGCTTTATATTAAAGAAGTGATAAATGAAAAAAGCATAGTGAGTAAAATAATTGTAGCTGAAATTGCTATAAATGAAGTTAATTCCACCACTATTTATACAGACAATTCTTTAACGACAAACAGTATCAATAAAAATTATTTGAATAATGATAATGGCGGCGTTTCGGATATTAAAATAAATGACAACAATAGCAAAAATAACATTGATATAAATACAACCCTTGATTCAAAAAGTAAAATCGACAACGACAACAGTTTTGTAAAACCAGTTGAATTAAATAATACAATAATTAAAGACGCAGTTAGTAATAAACTTAACATTCTGTCTACAGAGGAAAAGTCATGGCTCGAAGATTTTGCTTTCCATAATAAACGTAACCGAAATAAATGGAAAACGAATTTATCGTTTCAATACTATATAACTCCATCTATAGGTTACAGGCAGCTATCAAAAAATTATAATGCTGAGCCTGCTGCCAATGGACTACTGTTAAGAACAATCGACAATGATGTTGTGACCCAACAGGCTGCTCCAAATTTTGAAGCAGGAACCCAGGTTCTTTTTGATCTAAACAAAAAGTTGAAATTTAAAACAGGTATTCAATTCAACTATACTAATTATGTAACTTACGCACATGGGCTGCAGCATCCAACGCAAACAACGGTGTTAATGAACGATTTGAACAACAACAATCTTAGGGAGGTTTCATATAACAGTGTATATGGAAATGTTTTGGGGTCTAACTTTAGCCGTTTAAATAATAAAACAACCCAGGTTAGTGTACCGGTAGGATTTGATTATAAACTGGCAGGGAACAATAAAATACAATGGTTCGTTGGTTCAGGCATTCAACCTTCATATATCATTTCCGGTAAAGTATTTTTAATTTCGGCTGATAAAAAAAACTTTGTTGAAGATGCCTCTATGCTTAGAAGATGGAACTTAAATACAAACTTTGAAACATTTGTAAGCGTTAAAACACCAAGTGGTATTAATATTAATATTGGACCTCAATTCCGGTATCAGTTATTATCTACCTATAGCAAAAAGTACTCTTATACCGAAAAGTTGTTTAACGCAGGCATCAAGATTGGCGTCACAAAAAAATTATAACTATAAAATAAATTATAAAAAAGCGCAACTGTAAACGTTGCGCTTTTTTATTACCCGATATTTGAGGCAATGAGATTTTACGTTTAATTTTGAATATATGAACAGAATAATATTATTAATATGCTTGGCAGTTATGATAATTTCCTGCAATAATGGAGCTGAAAAAATGAAAAATAAAACAACTGAAGAAAAAAAAGAGGCCAGTTTTTTTCCGGTTACCAGTTATATTCAGGGCCAGATAGCTGAGATAGAAAGCAAGGGAATTAATCCATTGAATATATATACTTCTGCCAATAAATCAGATTCCATCTGGTTAAAAGTGGAAGATTTTAGTAACGCATTTAAAGAGTTTGTTATCCCGGTTATAGACAGTAACAGCCTGGTACAATTTTTTGACGAAAGCAACTTTGCAGATCAAACCCTGGATACCTACACTTTTACATATGATCCTAAGGGAGTTTTGCCAGATAGTATTTTATTGCAAAGATGGGATGTGCACATTGATCCTTCTACAAATACCGTAAAAAGAATATTTATAGTAAAACGTACAACGGATAATAAAGAATTACAACTAACATGGCAAAGTGGAAAATGGTGCAAAATCGTTTCTATAATAACAGATAAATCAGGCAGGCAATCAGTAGAATATGAACAAACCATCAAATGGAACTTTGACTAAACTATGACCTCAAAAGATTTTTCAGTCATATCATCCACGATCCCTTTATCTCCGGGTATATATAAATATTTTGATTCCGGTAATCAACTAATTTATGTAGGAAAGGCTAAGCATCTAAGAAAAAGGGTGAGCAGTTATTTTAATAAAAACCTGCAAAGCTATAAGACTGTTGAACTGGTGAATCGCATTCACAGAATTGAGTTTACTATTGTAAATAGTGAACAGGATGCTTTTTTATTAGAAAATTCTCTGATAAAGGAATACCAACCACTGTTTAATATCAATCTAAAAGATGATAAAACCTACCCTTATATTGTAGTAAAAAATGAGCGATTCCCAAGAGTATTTTTTACCAGAAAAAAAATAAATGATGGTTCCCAGTATTTTGGCCCATATACATCAGTAGGTAAAGTGAGGGATTTATTGGATGTAATAAAGCAGAACATTCCACTGCGCACCTGCAAGCTAAATCTTACGCAAAATAATATCAATAACCATAAGTTTAAGGTATGCCTTGAGTACCATCTTGGAAACTGTAAAGGCCCATGTGAGGGACTGCAATCAATAGAAGATTATAATGAAGGTATCCTGCAGTTAAAATATGTATTAAAAGGAAATGTGTACCCGATAATACAACATTTTAAAGCTTTGGTAAAAGAACATTCTCAAAAAATGGAATTTGAAAAGGCTTCCTTTTATCAGTCTAAAATAGAGCACCTGCAACAATACCAGTCAAAGTCGGAAGTTGTAAATACCAATACCGGCACCATCGATGTTTTCAGTATTATTGAAGAGGGCGATCAGGCTTTTGTAAATTACCTGGCAGTAAATAATGGCAGCATTATTCAGACCAAAACCATAACACTCCTAAAAAAGCTGGAAGAAAGTCCTGAAGAGGTACTAAGTTTTGCCATAGCACAATTAAGACAAACATTTGTAAGTGAGGCCAAAGAAATCATCGTTCCTTTTGAAATTGAATATCCCGAAACCGGTATTCTTTTAACCATTCCAAAGGCAGGTGATAAAAAGAAATTGCTGGAACTCTCTCAAAAAAATGTAGATTATTTTAAAGAAGAACTTCATGCAAAAAAATTATTAAAACTGGAAGAAAAAACAATGGATGAAAAAGGAAGAGTGCTTCTTCAGCTTCAAAAAGATTTACACCTAAAACAATTACCCATACATATTGAATGTTTTGACAACTCAAATTTTCACGGTAGCTATCCTGTGGCAGCTATGGTTTGTTTTAGAGATGGAGAGCCGAGTAAAAAAGATTACCGTCATTATAATATAAAAACGGTTACAGGTATCAATGATTTTGCCTCTATGAGCGAAGTGGTTTTAAGGCGTTACCAGCGACTTATTGCAGAAAACAAGGATCTTCCACAGCTAATCATTATTGATGGCGGCAAAGGTCAGCTAAGCGCCGCTCTGGAAAGTATTCAGCAGCTTGGCCTCACGGGAAAGACTACATTGGTTGGCTTAGCAAAAAATAAGGAAGAATTATTTTTTTCGGGTGATACTTCTTCCCTTCAACTTCCCTATGACAGCGAAAGCCTGAAACTCATCAGGCGTATAAGGGACGAGGTGCATCGTTTTGGAATAACCTTTCACAGAAATAAAAGAAGCAAAGGCACTTTTAAAAATGAACTGGAGGATATTAAAGGCATTGGTAAGCAAACGGCTGATTTGTTATTAAATGAATTTAGATCTGTAACAAAAATTAAAGAAAAGACGCTTGAACAAATAACCAACCTGATAGGGAAACGTAAAGCTGAATTGCTGATAAAGGGTTTGAAGGAAAAGGAGTAAAATAAAAAAGGGCCAGGATAAAAATCCAGCCCCGTTTAAAATCCAATATCCTATGAAAAACCGA
>JBBRFX010000208.1:0-5680 GCA_038241275.1 Chitinophagales bacterium | reverse complement strand
AGACCTGATATCTTCAATGCTGATATCCCTGTATAAATAGGAAGCCATTACTGCAGGTAAACAGTTGTTGATATTGTGAATGGCTTTGCCTTCAAAAGTAATGGGCACTTCTTTCACATTTATTACCCTTATTTTCCAGGTACCTTTTAAGATGCTGATATTGTCATTTTCAAACACAGCCGCAAGCCCGCCTTTTTTGCAATGTTCTTTTATGCGGGGATTATTTTCATCCATACTAAACAAAGCCACATTACATTTAAGGTCTTTGGCCATTGCATATACAAGGTCATCATCAGCGTTCAGCACTGCATAGCCATGCGGAAAAACTGTTTCAGGAACAACAGCCTTGAGCTTGGCCATTTGATCCAGGGTATTAATACCACCAAGCCCCATATGATCTGCAGCAACATTGGTAACAATGGCCACATCGCAATGTTGAAAAGCCAATCCATTTTTTAAAATACCGCCACGGGCACATTCAAGTACTGCAAAATCTACGGTGGGATCTTTTAATACAAACTGCGAACTTACCGGGCCGGTACAATCGCCTTTCATCATCAGTTGGTTTTGAATATAAACACCGTCGCTGGTGGTATAGCCCACTTTTTTGCCGGCGCTTTTTGCAATATGTGCGGTAATCCTTGTAGTAGTTGTCTTGCCGTTGGTACCGGTGATGGCAATGATGGGTATGCGGCCAATATGCCCTCTTGGGAATAACATATCTACCACAGGTTCTGCCACATTCCTGGGCAATCCTTCTGATGGATCTATGTGCATGCGAAAACCGGGAGCGGCATTTACTTCCAGGATAGCTCCGCCATTTTCAGAAACGGGTGTGCGAAGATCATTAGCCATAATATCTATACCACAAATGTCAAGTCCTATGATCTTGGCAATACGTTCGCACATGAAAATATTGGCAGGGTGCACTTCATCTGTTACATCATTAGATGTGCCGCCGGTAGAAAGATTGGCGGTTGGTTTAAGCATCACCAGCTCTCCTTTTGGAGGAACGGTTTCTAATGTATAATTTTTTTCATCCAGCATTTTATGGGTAAACTGGTCAACGGTTATCTGGGTCAATACTTTTTCATGGCCATAACCTCTGCGGGGATCGCTGTTGGTTATATCTATTAATTGCTGGATGGTACTTTTTCCATTACCTGTAACGGAAGCGGGTGTGCGCAATGCAGCACAAATAAATTTGTAGTTAATTACCAATATCCTGAAATCAAACCCGGTAATATATTTTTCTACAATAGAACTGCGGCCATATTTTTGAGCAGCTTCAAATGCAGTGAGCGCCTGCTCCCAGGTGGTTATGTTGGTGGTATTGCCTTTGCCATGATTGCCATCAATGGGTTTTATCACCAAAGGATAACCATATTTTTCAATCGCTTCTTCCAATCCCGCTTCTGTGCGCACAACGGTTCCATTGGGTACCGGTATTTCTGCAGCTTCCAGCAAGGCTTTGGTTTCTTCTTTATCGCAGGCAATGTCTACAGCAATATTACTGGTAGTGCTGGCAATGGTGGCTCTGATTCTTTTCTGATGCACACCATATCCTAACTGCACCAGGGAGTGTTTATTGAGTCGGATAAAAGGAATGTTTCTTTTGGCAGCTTCATCTACAATGCAGCCGGTGCTTGGTCCCAGCCTTGTTTCTTCTCTTATTTCCCGCAGGCGCATAATATCTTCTTCTACGTTATAATCTACATCGTCTGTAAGCGCCTGTGCTACTCTTACAGCAGCTTTGGCTGCATAAATTCCCGCATCTTCTTCCATATAACTGATACATACATAATATTCTCCATCTTCGCCGGTGCCACGGGTACGGCCAAATCCGGTATCCATACCAGCCAGGGTTTGCATTTCCAACGCAATGTGTTCAATCACATGACCCATCCAGGTACCTTCATCTACCCTGGAAAAAAAACCTCCTGGCACTGCTTCGCTGCAACGATGTTCATACATAGTAGGAAACATTTTTTCCAATCTTTCTCTAAATCCCGGAATTAAATTGGTAGGGCGTTGTTCCATTTCCTCCAGGTCCAGCTTCATTTGTATCAGCTTTGTACGTCTTACACTCCAGTAATTAGGGCCTCTCAAAACTTTTATTTCTACTATTTTCATAATTTAATCAGTCTTATTTCGTTTGTTGGAGGAGGAAATTAAACAAATCATCTTGCTTTACAAAAAAACAATCTTGTTTACAACGTATGTGAATAAGGATGTTTTAAGGCAATAAAGATTTTTTTAACAGGGGATTTCTAAACAATAGATGATTAGTAACGGGTTATCAAAATTGAATTTCCTTAATTTTGTAGCTATCACAAAAATGATTAAATGCAATTTGCTAAAGGAAAACTGATTGCCATAGGCGGGGCAGAGGATAAAGGTACGGATCTGGAAAAGGGAGAAATTCAGCGCAATAATCTAAACTTTTTTGAGCGTGGAATTTTACGCCGCATCCTGCAGGAGTCCGGTGGTTCGATGTCTCGTATCGAAATCATTACCACTGCCAGCATGATTCCATACGAAGTTGGAGATAATTATATGGATGCATTTGGAAAAATAGGCTGCACCAATGTGGGCGTTATGCATATCAGGAACCGGGGAGATGTGACCAATGAAGAATACCTGCAACGAATAAAAGATTGTAATGCTGTAATGTTTAGCGGGGGCAACCAGCTTAGGTTATCCAGTATTTTTGGCGGCACCACTTTTTTAGAAATTTGTTTACAGCGGTTAGCCAATGAAGAAAATTTTGTAATAGCGGGAACATCTGCCGGAGCAATGGCCATGAGCAATACAATGATTTATGAAGGCAATGCTACACGGGCTCATTTAAAAGGCGAAGTAAAAATTACAACAGGTCTTGGTTTTATGGACGATGTAATTTTTGATTCGCATTTTGAAAAACGGGGCCGTTTTGGAAGATTGGCACAGGCCGTTGCATCTAATCCATCCTGCATTGGTATTGGTCTGGGAGAAGATACCGGCATGCTGATAACAGGCAGTAATAAAATGGAAGCCATTGGAAGTGGCCTCGTAATAATTGTAGACGGACACGATATCAGGCATTGCAATATTGCAGATATACCTGACGGTAATCCCATTAGCATAGAAAATTTAAAAGTACATTTTTGTGAAAAGGGAAATGGTTACATGGTAAATGAAAGACAGTTTTTGCCCACAGTTACAGAAGAAGTTTTAGCAAACAAAAAACTCTATGTTTAAAAAAAGCACCCATAAAGATGCTTTTTAATTTGTTGGAGATATTAATTTACGTTGATAAGATAGTAATTCTTTTTTCCTTTTTGCACCAGCAGGTATTTGTGATGAAGTAATAAACTGCTTTCTATTTTCATATCTACAGTTTCTACTTTTTTTCTGTTGATGCTTACACCACCGCCCTGTATCATTTTACGGGCATCGCCTTTACTGGTAAAAATTTGGGTTTCTGCCAGGAAATTAATCACATCCATACCTTCAATCAATCTTTCTTTGGAGAAATCTGTTTTCACAATTCCTTCCATATTATTCAGATCATCTTCACTCAAATTTTCTGCAGATGCATTTTGTGACGCAAATAATTTAGCCGTGGTTTCTATTGCTTTTTCATACTCTTCCATTCCATGTACAAAAACAGTTATTTCTTTTGCCAGTGTTTTTTGCAATAATCTTTCTGCGGGGTTTTCCGTATGGGTTTTAATTAAATCATTTATCGAATGCCTGTTAAGGAAAGTAAATATTTTAATCCAGACTTCTGCATCGGCATCCGAAGCATTTAGCCAAAACTGGTAGAATTGGTAAGGGCTGGTTTTAGCAGCATCCAGCCAAATATTTCCCTGTTCCGATTTTCCAAATTTGGTACCATCTGCTTTTTTTATCAGCGGGCAGGTAAAGGCAAAGGCCTGGCCACCTTCTTTACGGCGAATTAATTCTGTACCGGTAACTATATTTCCCCATTGGTCGCTGCCGCCCATTTGCAGCTTACAGTTTTTATTTTTATACAGCCAGTAAAAATCGTAGCCCTGCACCAACTGGTAAGTAAATTCTGTAAACGACATTCCATTATCACTTTCCAGCCTTTTCTTCACACTATCTTTTGCCATCATGTAATTAACCGTAATATGTTTTCCGGCATCCCTTATAAAATCCAGGAAACTGATATTTTTAAACCAGTCGAAATTATTAACCATTACTGCTGCATTGGGTAAGCTGGGATCAAATTGCAGAAATTTTTCCAACTGAGCTTTTACTCCGGCTACATTTTTGGCCAAAATATCTTCACTCAGCATATTTCTTTCTTCGCTTTTGCCACTGGGGTCTCCCACCATACCTGTAGCCCCGCCTACAAGGGCATATGGTTTATGTCCTGCTTTTTGCAGGTGAACCAATAAAAAAATAGGTACCAGGCTGCCAATGTGCAGGCTGTCTGCAGTAGGGTCAAAGCCAATATAGGCCGAGGTTATCTCCTTGTTTAGTTGTTCCTCAGTGCCGGGCATTATGTCCTGGATCATTCCTCTCCATCGTAATTCCTCTATAAAAGCATTGGTCATATATAAAAGTTATGTATTAATAAATGTTGGATTGCAAAAATGGGATATTTTTTTAAAAGCGCTTCTATTTAAACCACAATAGGGTGCCCTTGATTTAAATTTATTTTTAAAGCAACAGATTGGAGGATATAATAATCTAAATATAATTGGCAGAAATATTAAAATGTCTATTTATCTTATATCATTATCGTAATTTTAAAAAAAGAAAACAAAGATATATTAGCACAATTTTGATAGTATAATTACGTTTCAAAGAAAGATTCCAGGTAATTCCATTTAAATTTTTCAATTCAAACATATATGAAACAAAGCTTTACTGCTTTTATTTTGCTGTTGTTACTGTGCCCTGTAGCAGGGTTTTCTCAATTTAGAAAATATTCCAATGAGTTTTTAAATATAGGAGCTGGTGCCCGTGGGCTGGCCATGGGAAATGCACAGGTGGCAACTGCCAATGATGCTACAGCAGGCTACTGGAACCCGGCAGGTTTAACAGGGGTTAAAGATCATCCCAATGCAGGCATTATGCATGCAGAATATTTTGCTGGAATAGCCAAATATGATTATGCTGCTTTGGCAATCCCTGTGCAGGATAATAAAAGAACACTGGGGTTTTCTCTTTTAAGGTTTGCTGTGGATGATATACCCAATACATTGTTTTTAGTAGAACCGGATGGTAGTATCAACTATAATAATATTCAAACATTTTCATCAGCCGATTATGCTTTTCTTTTTTCTTTTGCCCAAAATTTAAAGGAAACAGAAACCAAAAGAATAAGTTTTGGCGCCAATGCAAAAGTGATTTACAGAAAGGTAGGAAAGTTTGCCAGCGCACTTGGTTTTGGTTTAGATGCCGGCATTCAAATGCAGGGGGAGAAATGGCGTGCCGGTTTGGTGGCAAGGGATATTACTACAACTTTTAATGCCTGGACTTTTAAATTTACAGAAAAAGAAAAAGAAGTTTTATACCTAACTAATAATGATATTCCCGTAAAATCTACAGAGCTCACTGCTCCACGTTTGGTATTGGGAGGCGCTTACCAGTTCAATATAGGAAGCAGTGTGCAATTATTAACCGAAGCCAATGTTGATTTTACTTTTGATGGAAAACGTAATAC
>JBBRFX010000207.1:0-5706 GCA_038241275.1 Chitinophagales bacterium | reverse complement strand
TGAAAGCGGTTTTTATGCATTAAATGCCTCTGTTTCTGCAGTGTTTACCAATAAGGATACTAAAGAAACCATTTGGGAAATACAACAAAATGAACAAAACAATGCTGGCACCTCTAACAATGGTATGGCAACTTTTTATGCAAGCAAACCTGGCATTGGTCGTGCCGATGTAAGAGTAGCTGCATCTTTCGTATCTGGAAGATATCCTGCAGGTGATCTTAGAAAAACAGAGTGGTACTATATTGGAACAGGAGCCAGGCCAGGTAATACTTACACTTCTAAATGGAATTCCTTTAGCCAAAATATCCCTATTATCAGGCTGTCTGAAATGTATTTAACACGTGCTGAAGCAAACACTGTTTTAGGTACTGTAATAGGAAGCACGCCCGCAGCAGATTTGGCCAGGGTAAAAAATACTTTACGTACAAATTCTACTGCTCCTTTAGTACCTACCGTAACGGATATACGCAATGAGCGTTTTATTGAATTGGCATTTGAAGGCCATCGCATTCACGATCTTAGAAGGTTAAGATTATCTACAGGCTCTTTTGCCTGGAATTCAGATAAGCTGGTTTTTCCTATTCCTCAAAGAGAAATTGATGCAAGCCAGGGAATACTGGTACAGAATCCCGGTTATTAAAATTGAAAATACTTTTCAAAACAAAAGTCTGCAATCACTCAAAATTGCAGACTTTTGTTTTTATTATACCATTATAAATTTTTCATTTTGAAAAAAATCATCTTATCTCTTTCGTTGTTTATTACAACAATTCTTTGCCAGGCACAACTAAAATCGCCGGAAGCATTTTTAGGCTATAAAATCGGCAGCAGGTACACGCCGCACTTCCAGGTAGTAAATTATTTTAAACATGTGGCAGAGGCTATGCCGGCCCTGGTAAAACTGGAGCAGTATGGCGAAACAAATGAAAAGCGTCCGCTTTATTTATCCTTTGTTTCTTCTGCTGAAAACATCAGCAACCTGGAGAATATTCGTTTAAACAATATGCGCCTGGCCAACCTTGCAAAAGATAAAATGGCCCCTGCAGAAAATGGCCCGGCCATTGTGTGGCTCAGCTACAACGTCCATGGCAATGAAACTTCTTCATCTGAAGCAGCCATGCTCACCATCTTTGCTTTAACAGATCCGCAAAATGCTACGTCTAAAGAATGGCTAAAAAATACCGTGGTTATTATTGACCCCTGCCTGAACCCCGATGGAAGAGACCGTTATGTAAACTGGTTCAATGGCGTGGTGGGTAACAATTACAACCCATCTATCAATGCAAGAGAACACAGGGAACCATGGCCCGGAGGCAGAAGCAATCATTACAACTTTGATCTTAACCGTGACTGGGCCTGGCAAACTCAGGTAGAGAGCCGCCAGCGCATAGCGCAATACCTGCAATGGATGCCTTATGTGCATGTAGATTTTCATGAGCAGGGCGTAAACCAGCCTTATTATTTTGCACCGGCTGCACAACCCTATCATGAAACCATCAGCAAGTGGCAAAGAGATTTCCAGGTTACCATCGGAAAAAATCATGCTTCTTATTTTGATAAAAACAACTGGTTATATTTTACCAAAGAAATATTCGATTTGTTTTATCCTTCTTACGGCGACACCTATCCCATTTACAACGGCTCTATTGGAATGACCTATGAGCAAGGTGGTGGGCCTGCCGGCGGCCTGGGCATTGAAACAGATGAAGGAGACACGCTCACATTATATGACCGTGCAATACATCATTTTACCACAGGCATGAGTACGGTAGAAGTGACATCGCAAAATGCCGGAAAATTGGTAAAGGAATTTCGCCAGTATTTTAGTGAAGCATCCAAAGGAAATGTAGGCACTTATAAAACATATATCATTAAAAACAACCCCAACGACGAAGGCAGGCTAAGAGCATTATTGCAATTGCTGGATAAAAACGGCATTCAATATGGCACTGCTTCCGGAAGTGGAAAAGGTTATAATTATCAAACAAAAAAAGAAGAAGCATTTACCATTGCTGCCAATGATATTGTGGTGAGCAGTGCGCAGCCAAGAGCCGTGATGGTAAAAGTATTGTTTGAACCGGCATCTAAACTGGTAGATTCTGCCACGTATGATATTACTGCCTGGGCACTGCCCTATACGTATGGTGTAAACGCTTATGCAAGCACTCAAATGATAAGCGTGGGTGCAGGAAAACCCCTGGCCGATTTTGTAAATAACCCAACTGCAGATGCTTATGCTTATGTAATTCCATGGCAGTCTGCTGCGTCTGCTGCTGCAGTAGCACAACTCTTGCAAAAGGGCATCAGGCTGCGTTTTGCAGAAGCTGCTTTTGAAGCCGGTGGAAATAGTTTTGGCAATGGATCTGTAATCGTTTCTAAAAAAGGCAATGAAAGATTTGGCAATGGATTGTGGAAAATGGTAAGCGGGGTTTGTAACGAACAAAAAGTAAAAATGCAGGCAGTCAACTCAGGCATGGTAGATAAGGGTTTTGATTTTGGAAGTTCGTATGTGCATCCCATGAAAGCGCCAAGAGTAGCATTGCTTACCGGCGAAGGAGTGAGCGCCAATGCTGCCGGAGAAATTTGGCACTTTTTTGACCAGGAATTAAAGTATAAAATTACACTGGTAAATGCAGTTGACTTTGGGCGCATAAACTGGAGAGATTTTGATGTGATGATCATGCCCGACGGACGCTACAAATTCTTAACCGATAAAGAGCAGGCCAAGCAATTTGAACAATGGATAAATGGCGGCGGCCGTGTAGTAGCCCTGGAATCTGCAGTGGCGCAACTCTCCAAACAGGAATGGAGTACCTTAAAATCTCAAAGCAATGCAGAAGAAGACTCCAACGATAAAAAAGATCCTTATGCAGCATTGCTCAATTTTGCAGATCGTGAAAGACTGAGCATAGCCGGCACCACACCAGGTTCAATTTTTAAAGTTGATATAGATAATACCCATCCGCTGATGTTTGGTTATCCAAAATATTATTACACTTTAAAAATGGATGCAGCAGTGTATGAATTTATAAAAGAAGCTGGCTGGAACGTGGGCACCATCAAAAAAGAAAACCAGGTAGCAGGTTTTGTGGGCTACAAACTAAACCCCAAACTGAAAGACGGATTGCTGTTTGGAGTGCAGGAAGTTGGCAATGGCACCGTTACCTATATTACAGACAATATCATGTTTCGCAATTTTTGGGAAAACGGAAAGCTTATGTTTTGCAATGCTGTGTTTATGGTGGGGCAATAAAAATGCTGGTTTAATATTTTTAAAATGGTCTGCTGGTGCAGGCCATTTTTTTGCATACTTTAATCTGCAATTGGCTATTATTCCTTGTTGGCTGAAAGCCGATGAGGGCATCGTTAAGATTGCCGGCAGCCACCTGGTATTCAAATGTAGCAAATAGGTTTGCTGCAGATAGTTTACTTTTTTTAATTGTAAATTTTATAATGGCAAAATTCATTGGCTGATTTTTTCGATTCCTGTGAGGCGTAGTTTTTTATGCGAATAGCTAAAATCCATTAAAAAATCTTAGGTTTGCTTTATGCCTGCTACTTTAAGCATATATGATATTCTTTCTAAAGTAAAAATGCTTGATAAGGAAGAACAACTTACCCTCTTGGAAAGGATTGTTGCTCTAATCAGGAAAAATGAGACGCAAATTACTCCCACAAAGCTTTCCAAAATCTCAGGTATTGGATCAAAAGTATGGAAGCACACAAACATTGATGAATATATTGACCAGGAAAGACAATGGTAATAGAAGATTTAAAAAATAGAATCGTATTCTTGGATACTGCTCCTTTGATATATTTTATTGAAGGCAATTCAGACTATCAGGAAAAACTTGAAAAAGTATTTAACCTAAATGACGATGGCCTTTTTAAATTCATCACATCATCAATAACACTCCTCGAAGTATTGGTAAAGCCCTTAAAAGATGGAGAGACCAACATTGTTGAACAGTATAAAACAATTTTAGCGAATGCTGAGGGAATTGATATTTTTGATATCACAAGCATAATTGCTGTTAAGGCTGCTGAAATAAGAGCAAAATACAATAGCAGAACCCCTGATGCTTTACAAATTGCAACTGCAATAGAACGTCAGGCTGATTATTTTTTCACTAACGACCATCGTTTGAAAAACATAACCGAAATTAAAGTCATTACAATTGCAGATCTTACCTAAGCATTTATATTACAGCTAATATCATGTTCCGCAATTTTTGGAAAAACGGAAAGCTTATGTTTTGCAATGCCGTGTTTATGGTGGGGCAATAAAAATGCTGGTTTAATATTTTTTAAATGGTCTGCTGATGCAGGCCATTTTTTTTGTTGTTGAACCAACAGGTTATCACAATTTTTATATTTGGGTCATTCAATTCGTGCTGCGAAAATCGATTGGGTGGGCGTGCAAAAACAGCCTGAAATATATGGGTCTCTTCAAAGTTCGTGTTGTGCGTTCCCTTTTATAAACTTGTTTTATTTATTTTCTATTGGATTGTCTGATTGTATCCGAATCGTATTGGATGCCTGATACAACCTAACCTCTGTAATATTGGCTGTAAGGTTAAATCCCTTTTCCTCCAGAACTGTTTTAATGTTTATAATTGCCCTTCCGCTTATTTCAAGCATTTGCCTCGGGAAATCGTGTGTTGAAATCCATACATAAATCTTAAGACTAACTGTGCTTGCAGCCAATTCGTCTTCTATAACAAAGTTTACGTTTTCGCCATCATACAGTAAATTGCTATTTTCGTCTGCGCTCTTTTGTATTAGTTCTTTGACTTTGTAAATGTTATTTTCATTTGCTATTCCAACTATAAAACCTGTTCTAAAAAAAACATCTTCAGTATAATTTGAAACAGGTTTAGTTAAGACATTTGAATTGGGAATGTAGATATCTTTTCCAAAAAAAAAATATATCCAGACAGTATCATTTACTTGAAATGGACGGTTAAAAGCAAGGATTATTCTTGCTAAAAAATTTTCAGCGATGTTTTTGAATTCAAATTCAAAAATTATCGCCGATGCTCCGGCGAAATAACTTAAGCCGGCCGCATTAGGCGTTAATAAAAAAATACCAACAACTCGTATATCAGTTGATGGATGTTGTGTCATTATCAGAAGCGGCAGCAATAATCCAAGCTGCAAGATCGTAACCAGAGTGCTGCTGCTAATTTGCCCGGCTCAAAGATGTGAGTATGAGAATAGCAAAACACAATAAGGAAACGAAAAAAATTTTGTTCAATGATTGTAATTGTTGTTACATATGGGTTTATTTCCAGTTATGCATATTAATTTGTTGCCATAGCAGGTGTACATTCAGGGCTGTTGATTTCTTATTTTTCTTGATTTAAATATGCTAAAAATAAACTTACATTTTTTATGTGCAGTCTTTTTCCAAATGAATCGGCCATATAATTACACAAACAGATTATTTGGTATTTGGCAGCGACATGTAAAAAATATATAAATTTAATATCATAAAAAACAAGGCTGGCAATGAGATCCAAAGGCTGTCTTTAACTTTTACCCTCACTGCAACACCTAAAAACATTAATAAGCTGAGGCCTCCTGCAGAAATCAATAAAATAAGCGGGATCTTTAATCCTGCCAGCAGACCCACCGCCCCCAATAATTCTAAAACTGCGGTAAGTGTTCCTACTTTCTCAAGCCCAAACCGTTTGAATTCATTTT
>JBBRFX010000206.1:0-5773 GCA_038241275.1 Chitinophagales bacterium | reverse complement strand
TTTCACTTTAAACTCGCCGGCATATAATTTTATCAGTTCACGAAAATCTACACGGTCATCTGCAATATAAAAGAAAGTGGCTTTTCTGCCATCGGCCTGCACTTCTACCTCAGCCATTTTAAGATCCAGTTTAAGATGGCGTGCCATGGCACGGCTGCGAATAAGCACCTGTGCTTCCCTTGCTTTGTTTTCCTTCATTTTGGCAAGGTCCATATCGGTAGCACGGCGCAAGATCTTTTTAATATCCGGGCTGTTTTCGTCTATCTTATGTTTTTTCAACTGCAGCCTCACCAGCTCACCGGTAAGATTTACCATACCCACATCAAAACCATTCACACCTTCCAGGGTAATCATTTCGCCTTTTTCGTAATATTGAAGGGAGGTATTTTTAAAGTAGTCTTTTCGGCTTCCGTTATTAAAGCTTACTTCCACAATGCGGCAACTGCTTTCAGGATCACTGAAAGGAAGATTTGCCAGCCAATCGTGTACATTCATCCTGTTGCAACCGCCGCTGGAACAATGTCCATGACTCTGACAACCACCGGGAGCGCCGTCTTTGGCGGTTCCACAACTTCCACAACCCATATCTTAATGTTTGAATAGTAAAAAAATATTTTGGGAACCGGGCAGCAATTGCTTGTTGAGCTTCATTGGCGTCGCACTCTTGTACAGTATAACTTTACTGTGCTTTTTTTACCGCAACCGGTTGAAAAATTAAAGTGATTCCCGAAAAAAAATCGGGACAACGCCATTTAGTATAGTTGGAGTAGCCGGTCCTAAAAAATCCCGAAACGGCCCAATAAAATTTCCTGTTACACTAACTCTAAACTCAAAGCCCAATTCCTCATTGTACCAAAATTACTGATTTGTTACTAATAATATGATACAACTTGATGCTGAGTGCATGAAACAACATTTTGGCATTAGCATTTCTTTCAATATAATAGATGGCCTGGTCCAGTTCGTTTACAATGGCTTCCTGTTGTTCTAAACCGCAGAGGTTATTAAACCTTTTGGCAAAATCGGTCAGGTTTCCCTTTTCAGCATGTTCATTTTGCTGGTTATCTTCACCAAGTATGCTAATTTTTATGGCTGTTTCCAGTATATGAATAAAGTAAATTAAAAATTGCTTTTGCTTTTCCCGTCCTGTTTTACTGATATCATCAATCCATTTAACCTGTGCCACGGGCCCTGTTTTCATAATACTGTTTAGCCAGTCCCTCAACAAAACTTCCCAGTCTTCGTCGCTATGGGCTAATTGCTGCAAAGCTTCATGATAGTTGCCATCGCTGATAGCTGCTATCTGCGCTGCTTTTTTTATGGGCACTCCTTCATTCAGTTCAAGGGCAGCCTCTATGTTCAAATTGCTTAGTTGGGGAATTTTTATCAACTGTGTGCGGCTAAGTATGGTGGGCAGTATGAGTGCATCATTTTCTGCCACAAAAATAAAAAGCGTGTCTGCTGGTGGTTCTTCTATCAATTTTAGCAGCTTGTTGCCTTCTTTTCCCAGTAATTCAGGCATCCACATAATAAGAATTTTGTATCCTGCCTCAAAACTCTTAAGACTCATTTTGCGGGTAATATCATTGCATTCGCTGGAAGTTATATTCCCTTGCTTGTTTTCTGCCTCTATAAATTGTAACCAATCGTAATTGTTTCCATAAGGTTGTTTCTCTAAAAACTCCCTCCACTCGGTAATAAAATCTGTACTGATGGGTTTTTCGCCTGCTTTTTTGGTAATAACCGGAAAAGAAAAATGGATATCCGGATGAATGAGTTTGGCAGCTTTCTGGCAGGAAGGACATTCTCCGCAGGAGTCTGCTTTTAGTTCGTTGCTGCTTGGATCGTTTCTGGTTTCTGGTTTCTGGTTGTTGGTTTCTGGTTGGGTACCTGCTACAGGCTCGGGTTCCCCAAATAGTGAAGGACTAAAAAGGGAGGCTTCTACGCCGGGCTGCTCATTATCAGTTATCAATTTTCCATTATCCTTTAGTCCTTTTCCATTTACCCGCTCGCAAACCATATATTGAGCCATCGCTCTTGCCATCGATAATGCCCCGCTACCTTCTTTACCCAAAAACAGCAGTGCATGGCTCAGCCGGTTTTGCTGTACCATATGCACCAAATGTTCTTTGGTTTCTTTTTGGCCTATTACCTGTGAAAATAACATGGCTGCAAATTAAAATAAAAAAGCCGCCATAAATGAGTGGCGGCTTTTTTAAATTATTTTTTTATCAGAGTTTACTAATAATGGCTTCATCCATTGGTTTCACCTTGCTGGGAAAGTGAGCAACCATATTACCTTTTTCATCTATCAGGAATTTATTGAAGTTCCAACCTATTTCTGCATCCAACACACCATTGGCCGCTTTGCTGGTAAGCCATTGATATATCGGAGCCATATCAGATCCTTTTACAGAAACTTTTGCCGCCATGGGAAAACTCACCCCATAATTTTTTTCGCAAAAGGCTTTTATTTCTGTGGCAGTGCCTGGTTCCTGTCCGCCAAAGTTGTTGGCAGGGAAACCTACAATCACCAGTTTATCTTTAAATTTTTCATATAGGGCCTGTAAGTCTTTATACTGCGGGGTGTAACCACATTCAGAAGCAGTATTTACGATCAATATTTTTTTGCCTTTAAAGTCTGCAAAATTGATGGTGCCAGCGTCTAAAGATTCTACTTTAAAGTCGTAGATGTTTTTTGTAGTGGATATTGCATCTGAAGCCAGCTCTGCCGACTGGCTGTTTCCTTGTTTGGGCTGTGCTACACAACCAAACAGTAATAATGCCATTGCACTTAATTTTATCATAGTTTTTATTTTTATAACGTTTTTAAATGGGTGTTTGTTTAGATGACAAAAATAAAAACAATTTTCTTGCCAGCGTTAACTCTTTGATGTGAAAATGACAAACGGTTTTATATTAGTAAAATGATGGCTATTGATAATTTTTTCTTTGTTCAACAAAAAACCGGTTTATTTTATTGCTGTTTATTGTTTTTCATAACTGCCAATATCCGGTAATCCCACTGCCCGGTTATTATTGTCAAGGTCTTTGTTAAAAGTAGTGGGTGTTCCTTTGTTAATGCCTGGTGCGGTAGAATTTTTAGTTTGCCTAAAATCATAATACCTGTTGCTCACATCAATGCTGTCAAACAGGGGATCCAGGTTTTTTAATACAGCTATAAAGTTGGTATTTGAAGGATCGTTTGTGGCTTTATACAAACAATGGCTGAGGGTAACATTAAAGGGAGTACTACCTTGTTTGCTTACCTGCACTTCATTTTCTATAAAACCATTATCTCCCCAAAAAATACAGTTTGTAAAAATGGCCTGCAGGTTATTTACGGCAGGGTTGCTGCCCGCAACAGCAAAGTTGGCAACAGATACCACCGGGGTTTTATGTAAAAGAAAATTGCTGGAGTAAGAAGCGGCCGTGCAATGGGTAAATACATAATTGCCGCCCAGTTCAATATTTATATTATTGGCACAATTGCTAATAAGTGTATTGCTGGCCTGCACACTGGTATTGCTGCAAAAAATTCCGGCATTGAATGCATTATCAATAACACATTGTTGTATTACTAATTTAGGATTAGCGTTTGGAGAGGGTTCTAAAACCACCACAGCCTGGTAAGCATTTTTTATTTCAGCAAACTGCAACAGGTTGTTTTTACTACTGCCCCTAAAAAAAATACCGGGCCAGCTTGCCGGGAAATTTTTATAAGGTTCATCCAGCCGGTCGCCACTAAAAATCACTTTATTATTAAAAGTTCCATTTGCTATAAGTGTACCGTCTACTATAACAGGCGCATCGGCATGAGCATATATTTTTACACCGGGGTTAATGGTTAAAGTTGCATTAGTTGCCACTCCTAATACACCGAGGATCACATATGGCAAATCGTTGGGCCAGGTTGTGTTGCTGCTGATGATTACATTATCAAGAAAATGGGCATTTTGACCATATGCTACTAACTGCACCCAGCGTTGGTTGTTGTTGTATAATACAGAAATACTATCGCTGATAATAAAAGGAAGGTTAGCAGCAGTTGGGTTTACCGTTACTGAAACAAAAATATAAATGCTGTCGTTAGCGGCTATTGCTACATTGGTCAATTCACTGGAAGCAACCCCATTAATATTTATTTTAAAAGCAGAAGTATTTCCCCCCATTAATTTTATAGCAGACAATCTTAATGGCTGATCATTTTCGTTTACAATTTTAAAGGATTGTGTTACCGATCCTGTAGTTGTAAAAACGGTATCAAATTTTAAGGAGTCTGTGCTTATGCGCAGCCTTGCATCCGGAGAGGTAATAAAAGCATCTTTTTTGCAGGAGTTGGTTGATATAATAAACAAGAGCCCGGCAAAAAATAAAAGGAAGAAATTTTTCATCAAAACAAATCTACAATAAACTATTTACTTGCAGATGCCAGGGTGGCAAAACTGATGTTGATGCCGGGTACCTGTTGCAAACATTGAGCACAGGCTTCCAGCGTGGCCCCGGTTGTAATCACATCATCTACCAATAAAACATTTTTACCATGTAGTTTTGCGGGATCTTTTATTGCAAAACTACCTTCTACATTTTCCCATCTTTCTGCCCGGTGTTTTTTGGTTTGGGTGTCTGTATACCTCTGCCTGATTACATTATTATTCATCACAGGTATCTGCATGGTATCAGACATACCATTGCAAATAACCGTACTCTGGTTAAAGCCTCTTTTAAATTCTTTGTCGGCATATAATGGCAGCGGAACCAGGTACTCTATATTGCTAAACCGGTTGCTTTGCAATAAAGTTTTTCCCATGAGTGCACCCAGGTATTGGCCCACATCTTTATTGCCTTTGTATTTTAACTGGTGTATCAGGTGCTGCACCAGGTGCCCTTTTGAAAAATAAAAAGTACTGGCAGCTTCCTTAATGGTTACCCTTCCTCTAAAAATATTTTCTATGGGATTGTTTTCAATACTTTCATAGCCAGTGTATGGCAAGCTGCTGTTGCAACGCAAACAAAGCATACTGTCTTTTGAAAGCACATCGCTGCCACAACCCATACAGTTGTGAGGAAAGAAAAGCTGCATGGCGTCGGCAAAAAGATGTTTAACAAAAGCCATAAGCGTTTTCTTATAAATTTAAAACAAATACTGGTAAAGTTCTTCTACTTTTCCAAGGGCTACTACCTCTATTCCAAACTTTAATTTTCCCAATGATTTAGAATTATACTTGCTCACAATAATTTTTTCAAAGCCCAGTTTTTCTGCTTCTGCAATACGTTGTTCAATTCTATTTACTGCTCTTATTTCTCCGCTAAGGCCAACCTCTCCGGCAAAACAAATCTGTTGTGGCAGGGGAACATCTTCATAACTGCTGAGGAGCGCACATACAATGGCAAGATCTATAGAAGGGTCTTCTACTTTTATACCACCGGCAATATTGATGAACACATCTTTCACACCAAAATGAAATCCGCCACGTTTTTCCAGCACAGCCAATAACAATTGCAAACGACGCAGATCAAAACCACTCACTGTTCTTTGAGGTGTGCCATAAACACTTTGGGTAACCAGCGCCTGCGTTTCAATCAGCAGCGGCCGGATACCTTCGATGGTGGCAGCGATAGCGATGCCGCTGAGTGCATCTTCTTTTTGGGTAATGAGTATCTCGCTGGGGTTGGTTACGCCACGCATACCTTCGTTTGTCATTTCGTAAATACCCAGTTCTGATGTGCTGCCAAAACGATTTTTCAAAGTTCTTAAAATGCGGTAGGCATA
>JBBRFX010000205.1:0-5786 GCA_038241275.1 Chitinophagales bacterium | reverse complement strand
GCAGTTACTTTCTTTAGTTCATAGTCAAAAAAAACCATTCCTGTTTTTGCTTTTGCAATTAGCTTTTCATCCTGGTTGGTTATCAAATAATACAATTCAAAACTAACAGGCGAAATTTCTCCTGCAAAAATGGCAATGGTTAGTTCATCGCCATAAAAAGATTCGTTTTTATATTCTACTGCAAGGTCACTCATAATCAATCCTGTGCCTTCAATATTTAGTTCTGAATAGTTTAAAGACTTTAACCAAAGGATCCTGGCTTCGTGTATAATGCTTACCAGCGAATCATTTCCCAGGTGGTTGCCATAATTGATGTCGGATATTCTAACCAATACTTTTACTTCAGTTAGGTTTTTATCAGGCATATTTATTCTAATCCTGGCCATTATAATTATTTAAAAAGCTAATGAATTGCTGAGTGGCTTTTTTTCTGTGGCTGAATTTTGCTTTTTCATCCATAGTCATTTCTGCAAAAGTTTTATCAGATCCCAAAGGGATAAAAACAGGATCATAACCAAACCCATTTTCACCTTTTTCTACTTCTGTAATAGTTCCTTTACAGATACCTTCAAACTGGTATTCTTTTCCTTCAAGCAAAAGAGAAATTACGGTGCGAAACTGTGCATCTCTTTGTTCAATACCCTTCATGTTGAATAATAATTTCTCAATATTCTTTTTAAAATTTGTTTCCTCTCCACTATAACGGGCACTTTTTACACCAGGTTCGCCATTCAGAGCAATTACCTCCAGACCTGTGTCTTCACTAAAACAGTTGGCGCCGGTTAGGCTATGTATGACGGTTGATTTTTCCCGTGCATTTTCTTCCAGACTGTCGTATGGCTCAGGTATATCAATGTTAATGCCGGCATCTTTCAGTGTTTTTATTTCAAAAAGATTCTTTAATACCTGTCTTATTTCATCTGCCTTGTGCTGGTTATTTGTAGCAAAAATTATATAGGGTAATGTCATTTTTTTAAAATTATTTATTGAAAAAATACTTTTGCAAACAAGTCCACAATTCCTTTTTTTGTTCTACCTGGGCTGCCAGTACAGAGAGCGTAGGTGCGCTTAAATAGGTTTGATGGTTGTATTGTTGCAATTGGAATAAAGGGAAATGCAGGGGAAAGTTTAAAGATGCCGGACCAATACCAAAGAGTAAAATAAATTTAGGTGTAAAATCCTGCAATAGTTTATCATAATCCAATTTTTTATTTTTATTATAATTAACCAATGCTACATCTGCCAGCGAAATTTTACAGGCAGTTAAAATACCTACTAATAATTTCAGGTCATCATCCGGCAAAAAGGCAGCCTCTTTTTCATCTACAACTATAAGAATATTTTTTTCATTGTTGCCTAAAAATAAAATGGCATTGTCTTCAGGCGCAGGTGCAGCAGGTTTTGCGGCATCTAATTCTAACAATGTTTTTTTATATAAATGCTGAACTAAGAATGGGGTAAGTTGAATATTATCTAAACTCATAAAAGCTGCGTTTAATGGCTGTTTTTTTCGTTTCTTTGTGGTAAAATTAGTCAATATGATTGCAGCCGCCGATTTTAATATCACAAAAGTAGAACGTAGTAAACTGAACGACATTAACCTGGAAAATATTCCTTTTGGAAAATACTTTACGGATCATATGTTGGAGGTTGATTATGAAGATGGAGAATGGAAAACACCTGAGATAAAACCATACCAGCCTTTGCTTATGGAGCCATCATTGGCAGCCATTCATTATGGCCAGGCCATTTTTGAAGGAATAAAAGCATATAAAAATCCTGCGGGCGAACCACTCATCTTTCGCCCTCATGATAATTTCAACCGTTTTAATATTTCCGCTCAAAGAATGCAGATGCCTGTAGTACCGGAAGATATTTTTATGGCAGGGATTAAGCTGTTAATAAAAATGGACAGCAACTGGATACCTTCTCAAAAGGATCATTCTTTATATATCCGTCCGTTTATGTTCAGTACCGACGAAACCATTGGAGTTAAACCCAGTGAAAAATATAAATTCATGATTATCCTAAGCCCTACCGGACCTTATTACAGCGCACCCATGCGTATTTATGTAGAGGAGCAATATGTACGTGCTGTGCCTGGTGGAGTAGGGTATGCTAAAGCCGCAGGAAATTATGGTGCGGCTATGTTTGCAACTGCAGAGGCAAAAAAGAAAGGTTACGACCAGGTTTTATGGACAGATGCATTTGAACATAAATATGTACAGGAATGCGGTACTATGAATGTGTTTTTTATTATTGGAAACACTGCCATTACACCTGGCTTAGAGCAAGGAACTATATTGGCAGGGGTTACCCGTGATAGTGTAATAGAACTACTTAAAGAAATGGGTTTTAATGTAGAAGAAAGGCCTTTATCACTTGATGATGTAATAGATGCACACAAAGCAGGTTTATTGTACGAAGTTTTTGGAACCGGCACTGCTGCAACCATTTCTTTAATTAAAGAATTAAGATATAAAGATTATGTGATGGAGTTTGATGTAAGTAAGTGGAAGACAGCTCCTGAAATAAAAAACCGCCTGGATGATATCCGTTATGGTAAAAGGGAAGATACGCATGGCTGGATGGTAAAAGTGTAGTAAATATTTATATTATATTGCTGTAAAAACCGTCCTATTGGGCGGTTTTTAATTAAATAAAGAAAAAAAAACAATATTTTTTTAGAATCTGTTTCTTTATTAAATGAGAATACATACCTTTGCCGTCCGAAAAAAAAGGTCAATTAAATGCCAACTATTAATCAATTAGTAAGAAAAGGAAGAGAAATTATAAAGGCAAAAAGCAAATCAAGAGCTCTTGACGCTTGTCCTCAGCGTCGTGGTGTGTGTACCAGGGTATATACAACTACGCCTAAAAAACCTAACTCAGCTTTGCGCAAAGTTGCCAAAGTACGTCTAACGAATAAAATTGAAGTGATTGCTTATATCCCGGGAGAAGGTCATAACCTGCAGGAACATAGTATCGTATTGATTCGGGGTGGCAGGGTAAAAGATTTACCAGGTGTACGTTACCATATTGTACGTGGCAGCCTTGATACTGCGGGTGTAAAAGACCGTAAACAAAGCCGTAGTAAATACGGAACTAAAAGAGCTAAAAAATAATAACTAACAAACAGTATTCAGTACTAAGCAATTAGTATTAAGACTATAAAATAAAGAACAATGCGTAAAGCACAAGCAAAGAAACTCCCTTTAGCACCAGACCCAAAGTTTAACGATAAACTGGTTACCCGTTTTGTGAACAATCTGATGTGGGAAGGAAAAAAGAGCGGAGCATTTAATATATTTTATAATGCATTGGATAAAGTAGCTAAGGTTACCGGCGAAGATGGATATGAAGTATGGAAAAAAGCACTTACCAACATCACTCCGGGTGTGGAAGTTCGCAGCCGTCGTATTGGTGGTGCAACTTTCCAGATTCCTGCTGAGGTTCGTCCGGATAGAAAAGTTTCTTTGAGTATCAAATGGATGGTGCGTTACAGCCGTGAAAGAAATGGCCGTAGCATGGCAGACAAATTAGCTAATGAAATTGTAGCAGCCAGCAAAGGTGAAGGTGCTTCTTACAAAAAGAAAGAAGATACTCATCGTATGGCAGAAGCCAACAAAGCATTCGCTCACTTTAGAATCTAAGTTTACTTATCAAATATTTTACAAAGCCGCTCTAAATAGAGCGGCTTTTTTAATGTGATATTGTACTCCGGTTAAAGTAAACCCAATCTATTGTTCAATCCCAAAATAACCCTACCTTTGCGCCGCTAAATGCTTCGGCAAATACAGTAAGGCGCTGAACGATTTAGCATAATATGAGAGCACAATTAACATATCAGGATTTCCCGAACCGGCATCATAGCCTCGTTCCTCTACAGGGAATCTATATTCAAAAAATAAATAGCCGTAAGCAATAAAAGGGTTTAAAAGCTAAGGCAAATTTTTAATCAATAAAATATATAAACAATAAATTACAATGGCAGATTTACGTTATCAAAGAAATTTTGGTATTGCAGCGCATATTGATGCGGGTAAAACCACCACCACCGAGCGTATCCTTTATTATACCGGTGTGAATCATAAAATTGGTGAGGTGCATGATGGTGCCGCTACAATGGATTGGATGGCACAGGAACAGGAAAGAGGTATTACTATTACAAGTGCTGCTACTACCTGCTTTTGGAACTTCCCAATGGTGAACGGTAAAAAAACGCCGGATACACATCAGTATAAATTCAACATTATTGATACCCCGGGTCACGTAGATTTTACCGTAGAGGTAGAGCGTTCTTTGCGTGTACTGGATGGTTTACTGGCTTTGTTTTGTGCCGTGTCAGGTGTAGAACCACAGTCTGAAACCGTATGGCGTCAGGCTAACAAGTATAAAGTTCCCCGTGTAGGTTTTGTAAATAAAATGGACCGTGCAGGTGCCGATTTCTTAAATGTTGTAAAACAAATTAAAGAAATGCTGGGTGCTAAAGCCGTGCCTTTACAATTGCCAATTGGTGCCGAAGATGGATTTAAAGGTGTGGTAGATCTGGTAACTATGAAAGGCATGGTATGGGATGAAGCAGGACAGGGAATGACTTTTAACGAAGTGCCTATTCCGGAAGATATGATTGACGAAGTGAACGAGTGGAGGCAACATTTGATTGAAGCAGTTGCAGATTATGATGAGAAACTATTGGAAAAATTCTTTGATGATCCTAATACGATTACTGAAGCTGAAATTCATGAAGCCATTCGCAAGGCAACCATTGATATCAGCATTATCCCAATGATGTGTGGTTCATCTTTCAAAAACAAAGGTGTACAAACTGCATTGGATGCAATCGTACGTTACCTGCCTGGCCCAATGGATATTGAAGCTGTGAAAGGAACCAATCCTGATACAGGCGAAGAAATTTTCCGTCATTGCGATATTAAAGAACCATTCAGTGCTTTGGCATTTAAGATTATGACCGATCCTTTCGTAGGACGTTTGGCGTTCTTCCGGGCTTATAGTGGCCGTTTGGATTCTGGTTCTTATGTATTGAATACCCGTACTGGTAAGAACGAGCGTATCAGTCGTATCATGCAGATGCACGCTAACAAACAAAACCCGGTTGATTATATTGAAGCAGGTGATATTGGAGCAGCGGTAGGTTTTAAGGATATTAAGACTGGTGACACTTTGTGTAACGAAGACCATCCGATCGTGTTGGAAGCTATGACTTTCCCCGAACCCGTTATCTCCGTAGCAGTAGAGCCAAAAACTCAGGCTGACGTTGATAAAATGGGTATGGCAATTGCCAAACTGGTAGAAGAAGATCCTACACTTCGTGTAAAAACAGATGAAGAAACAGGTCAAACCATCCTTAGTGGAATGGGTGAGTTGCATCTGGAGATCATTGTAGATCGTATGCGTCGTGAGTTTAAGGTAGAAATTAACCAGGGTGCACCAATGGTTGCTTATAAAGAAGCATTTCATAATACCATACAGCACAGGGAAACCCTTAAAAAGCAAACGGGTGGCCGTGGTAAATTTGCGGATATCATGTTTGAGATAGGGCCTGCAGATGAAGAGTTTTTGAAAGAAGGTAAATCAAACTTCCAGTTTGTAAACGGTTTGTTTGGTGGTTCTATTCCAAAAGAATTTGTTCCCGCCATTCAAAAAGGTTTTGAAACCGCTATGACAACAGGTGTATTGGCAGGCTATCCGATGGAGAGCATGAAAGTACGTGTGTTTGATGGTTCTTTCCACCAGGTGGATAGTGATGCGATGAGTTTTGAACT
>JBBRFX010000204.1:0-5834 GCA_038241275.1 Chitinophagales bacterium | reverse complement strand
GCTTATTGCGTAAAAGAAGCTCGTGGTAAGTATCTGGCAAATTGCGATAATGATGATTATTGGCACAATGAAAATAAATTGAACATACAAGTTGAGTTTCTTGAAAACAATAAAGATATTGGCGTTTGCCATACCTATTATCGCAATGCCGGATTAAGAAGAACTTGTGAAATGAAGATAGACAATTCAAGGATAAATGAGCCATTATACATAGCAATAGCAAACCTCAGAAATTTTGAATGTTGTAATTCTTCAATTTTATATAGGGCGGAATTAATTGATCAGCATATTAATCTTGATGATTATATAAAATATAGATTCGTTTTGCAAGATTGGAACACATGGGTAATACTCGCATATTACACAAAATTTCACTGTATTCCTATTTCGACAACAACTGTGGCAATTCACAATACTTCAATTACAAGGAATACAGATTATAACACACTTGAAAACAGATTAATAAAACAAGAAAGCACATCTATTTACATAAATGAAAAATTTCCTGAAGCAATTTTGTACTCTAAAAATTTATATGAAATATACATAAATAAAATGTTGTTAAATCTATGTTATGTAAAATACGACCATAAAAAGGCAAAAGAAATTTCCCTAAGGTTAAACATGTTAGGCTTTTCAAATATCAAAACAGTATTTTCAAAGTATTTTGTCTTGTTCTACAACTTTTGTATATTCAAAAATTTCAGGGCTTTTTTAAAAAGGGGGTAATTATGATCTGTATTGTAACTATCTACAAATCCAATTTGAATTTATTTGAAAAAATTAGTTTACGAAGAATATGTAAATTATTTTATGGTTATATCCATATTGTATGTCCTGAATCACTAAATACTTCTCATTTAGATTTTTTAATACCAGAATATAAAGTTGAGCGATTTGATGATAAATATTTTAAAAGCATACATGGCTATAATGAACTTTTGCTATCAGAAGAATTTTATACCCGATTCATTAATCATAAATATTTGTTGATTGCTCAGTTAGATGTATTTATATTTAAAAATGAAATAAAAAATTGGTGTGATCAAGAATATAGTTACGTTGGAGCACCCATGCCGGATGAAGCAGTTAAAGGAATAAAGAAAAAATATTCGATGGATTTTAATACTGAGATTCCATTTAAAACTGATAAAATGCTTAATGGTGGATTTTCGTTGCGTAAAACAAAAGACCTTTTAGATGTTGTAACAAAAAACAAAAAATTTATAGATACTTGTATAAAATTTGGTTGGTTCGAAGATACTGTACTTAGTTTGTTAATGGCCAATAATAGCCAATATTTTTTACCCGAAATGGAAATATCCCGGTATTTTTCAATAGAAACTTATCCAGTTCAACATTTTATCAAAATGAATTATGTTTTACCTGTTGGTTGTCATGCTTGGTATCGCAATGATAAAAAAATGTATAATAACTTTTTCTGGTTTAAGCAAGTTTCAAAAACCCAAAAGAATGGCATATGTTACGCGTATTTTTTATTATGCTATTTTTATTGGTTTCAGGCAAGTAATGCGTTAATAAAAAGAATTAAACGATTAAAAATCTGTCAAACAAACTACTTTTCTCACAGTTGATGATGTATTGCAGAAGCAGCAATTCCCATAGCTCAACATCGGGTAACTTGACTCCAAGGGATTTAAAAATTATATGAAATTTATTGCAATATCCGGTGGTTTAGGAAACCAAATGTTTATATACGCTTTTTGTGAAGAATTGCGTGTAAGAGATCAAAACGCAGTATTGTTTATTCATCATGTTGCAAATTTAAAGAAATATGGCCATCAGGGCTATGAACTAGAAAAGCTTTTCTCTATTGATGCTTATGCCGACCCATTATCAAAGTTATCAGTTTTTCTTTTAATCGTATATAGCCATTTATTGCGAATTGTCCCTCATCGATTTCGGGAAAGGCTTTATCTGGTTTTCAAAATAAGAACAATAATGGTTCCTGAAAATTTTATCTATTATCCTCAAGTTTTTGATTTTAAATGTCAACATGAACTTTTCAGAGGGACTTGGCAAAGTGAGCGTTTTTTTGAAAATTCAAAAAAGAGGGTTCGCAAAGCGTTTGCCTTCAAAGAAGACCTATTAAACGATGAAACGAAAATATTAGCAAGGCAGATAATTGACGAAACTAGTGTTAGTATTCACATACGCCGCGGTGATTATTTGAGCAAACAATACGCAAATGGGTTTGCCGGTGTGTGTACTCCAGAATATTATCAGAAGGCTATCAGACTGATTCTGGACAAATACCAAAACCCACGTTTTTATCTTTTTACAGATGACAAACAATGGGTACTAAAAAATTTAGATATTAACAATTCGATGCTTGTGGATTTTAACTTCGGATCTGAATCCTGGCAAGACATGTTTTTGATGAGCAAATGCAAGCATAACATTATTGCTAACAGTTCATTTAGCTGGTGGGGGGCATGGTTAAATACCAACCCGGACAAAATTGTGATTGCCCCAAAAATATGGTGGAATGGTTTTAATAATGATGATGTAGTGCCTGAAAGCTGGATTAGATTATAATATTTGAACTATACAGAATGTTTTCAATAATAATTCCTCTCTTTAACAAATCCGCCCACATTGAAAAATGCCTTCAATCTGTTATTGATCAGACCTTCCGGGAGTTTGTAGTGATTATAGTGAATGATGGATCAACTGATGATAGTCTCGATAAGATAAATCGTTTTAAAGTTTCAAAGCTTCAAAGTCTTCAGATAATCAATCAGGCAAACGTAGGTGTTTCGACAGCACGCAACAATGGGGTAAAAGAAGCAAAATACGATTATATCGCATTTCTTGATGCTGATGATTGGTGGGAACCCACTTACCTTGAGGAAATGAAAAACCTTATCGAGGCTTACCCGGAAGCAGGCGTTTATAGCAGCAATTATTATCTGGTTAAAAGTAGTATTCGCAGAATAGCGAAAATAGGTATTGAGCCTTCCTTTTCTCAGGGGCTAATTAATTACTGCCAGGTTTATGCCAAAACACTCGCTATGCCTTTATGGACTGGCGCAACAGTGATCCATAAACGAATATTTGAATCTGAAAACGGCTTTAAACCAATCTTGAGATTGGGTGAAGATTTTGATTTATGGGTACGTGTTGCATTAAAACACAAGGCAGCTTTTCTGAATAAACCACTGTCTAATTACAACCAGGATGTTGAATTGAAAAGCAGGGCAATTGGGAACCTCCACAACCCGGAAAATCACATGCTCTGGAACCTTGATTATTTGGCAGAAGAAGAAAAATCTAATCCTGATTTAAAGCAATTATTAGACAACCTGAGAGTTTATGACCTATTCCCCTATTTTTTATCAAAAGCATATCATAAAGTGGCCAAACTGGAACTTGAAAAAGTAAATTGGTTGAAACAACCCACAACAGCAAAAAGGAAATACGATACACCTGTTTTGGCCTTGATAGCCTTGTCCAGATTAATGACCATAGGTTCAAGATGTAAGCAAAAATATCGTAAATTGAGAACAAAATACCTGATTTAACATATTCAATTTTGTTTTTGCGATTATTGGGAGAATAGAATCAGACATGTAGTTAGCTCATTAGACATTGAAAATGCAATACAATAACTGTAATTTTTTTTTTTGACTTAGAATCAATCGATGAGAATAGCATATTTGCTTGGATCCCTTAACCGGGGTGGCACCGAAACTTTGCTGCTAGATGTTTTTAATAGTGCAGTCAATACGCCCTTCAAAATGATAGGTGTTTATCGCAAAGAGGGAATATTGAGTGATGGTTTTCATTCTTCTGAGGTTTCATTATTTAAACTTACACCAGGCCCGCTCTGGATGTTGTGGCTTTACATGTGGCGTCTTCGCAAATTACTATTGCGTGAAAAAGTTGATATCGTTCATGCCCAACAGAATCTAGATGCAGTGTATGCTGGATTGGCCTGCCTGGGATTGAGGATCAAAGTAGTTCAGACATTCCATGGATACGATTTTCATTTAGGGCATTTCAATAAGCTTTTGATTCGCCTTAGTCTGAAAATGGCTTATGTGAATATTTTCGTAAGTGAATCACAGCGAAAGCATTATGCTCAAACTTATAAACTTAATCAAAATACCAAACAGGTAGTTGTTTATAATGGCATTAATTTCAGCAAGTTGAAACTTCGGAGCGAAAACGCTATCCCTTCTGACTCAAAAGAATCTAAAATAATATTTTCATTGGCAATGGTGGGCAATTTTGTTCCAGTCCGCGATCAAATGACGGTCTGCCGTTTTCTTGATTTACTCAATCGCAAAGGAATCAACTTTAATTTCTCATTTATCGGCAGAAAAGATGAAAAAAATCCGCAACTTTATGATGAATGCGAGTCATTCTGCTTAGCCAACGATTTAAAAGACAAAGTTTTATTTTGTGGAACCCGTCCTGATGTGCCTTCCTTACTTCACCAGCTTGATGCTTTTATTTATTCTACCGATCATGATACTTTTGGACTTGCAGTTATTGAAGCTATAGCCACTGGCATCCCAGTATTTGTTAACGATTGGCAAGTAATGAAAGAGATTACTGATAGCGGGAAACGTGCATCTCTCTACCACACCAAAGATGAAAACGACTTGTTCGATAAGTTTATGTCTTTCGTTGAACAGCCAAAGTTATTTGCAAAAGCCGCTCTCGAAAATGCTGCATGGGCCCGCAAAACTTATAGCATTCAAAACCATGTAGAACGATTGTATGAAGTTTACCATGAAACAGAATAGATCTTTTTTATAATCTCCAGGCCAACTAATCATCTTATTATTCAGAACATTGCAATATCTATATCCTTAATTTAAGGCTCTGCATCTCTATGTTCCTTTGCATCTAAGTCTCTTAATCCCGTTGAACTACTTTCCCAAATACTTCACTTCCAAAGCTATTGCAACATATGTAATTGTAATGGTTGTCTGTTATATTTTATTCGCAGGTAGCGGTTTACCTTTTATCTGGATCACTTTCGGGTTGGTAGAAGTAATTACCTTTTTTCATTTTTCAAACAAAATGACACAAAATTGGGCTGATATTTCTTATTCACTATTCAGGAAAGAACTTTTCGTTACATCATTTATCATTCGGGCAGTTTATGTTTGTTTCTCCTATTTGTTTTATCAATGGATGACTGGCACACCCTTTGAGTTTGATGCTGGAGATTCTATGGGATATCATGATGATGCCTCATGGATTGTAGATATGTTTGAAACAGGCACGCTGAATATTTATTTGGCAAGATTAAAACACGGGGTTTCCGATTCCGGTTTTCCACTTTGGTTATCGGTAATTTATTTTTTTAGTGCTAAAAGCATTCTGATAGCCAGACTCATGAACGCGCTACTAGGGGCTTGGATGTGTGTACTCATATACGAATTAGCTCGTAGAAACTTCGGCGAGGCGGCGGGTCGTATCAGTGCTATTATGGCTATGCTTCTGCCAACTTTTATTTATTATTGTGGTTTGCATACAAAGGAAACTGTAATGGTTTTTGTCCTACTGGCCTTTGCTGAACGGGCAGATTATTTTTTACGCCAACGTTCTATTAAAACATGGTCCCTGCTGGTAGTGGTACTTCTGGGTACAGCATTGTTTTTCTTTCGTACCGTATTAGCAGCAGCAGCCTGGTTTGCCCTTTTCAGTGCTTTGTTGTTTTCGGCTGACCGTTTGATTGGTCCGGCACGTAAAACAATCTATATCGCCTGGTTTGCCATCGCTGCGTTATTTGTTTTTTCAGGCACTATTCTTACTGAGGTCGAAGGATATGTAAAGGATAGGGTGAGTAACCAGCA
>JBBRFX010000203.1:0-5856 GCA_038241275.1 Chitinophagales bacterium | reverse complement strand
TTCACATAAGTACCATTTAATCTTTCATCATCTCCTGGTGGTAATTTTATGAATGTCTAATCTGTTTGGTTTTTCTATTGGTATACTTAAATTCAAATGTAGATTGCGGGTATATGATATCAATCACCCGAAACAGTGATTCTGCCTGCAATTCAAAGAATCACCTGAAACTGGTATTTTAGAACCATTGCTTGATTTATTGAGGGAGAAGTGTAATCTTTATGAAAAATACCTTTCCTGATATGCACGTTTCACCTTTACTTTTTTGGAAGCTTGCCTTATTTGCAACGCTTTGCTTTTGCGAAAATGCTATTGCACAAACAGTTCCCGATAGCTTAAATAAACAATTGAAACTTACTTCCAACGATTCGGTAAAGGCAAGAATACTACTGCAAATGGGCGAGTCAATCGAAATATCCGCCCCGGAAAAAAGCATGGAATTTTACAACAGGGCTTTGTTGTTAGCTAAGAAAGCAACCAATAATGAATGCGTTTTTTTAGCTTTTATAAATATTGGCAATTGTTATATTGAGTTGAATAGAATGGATAGTGCGGTTGCAGGTTTTGAAAGCGCAATTCAAGCATCAAGATTATTAAAGGATTCAGTAAAGGTGGGCCGGGCATTTGGCAACCTGGGAAATGTTTACCTGCATAAGAATGACCGTGCAAAGGCAATGGAGTGCTATTTATACGCTGCAAGGTTATGGGAGAACAGTACGGATCAAAAATATTTACCCACCTTATATAACAGTGTTAACGCATTACTCGAAGAACAAAAAGAATCGTCCCGGGCATTGGAGTTTGCGAACAAAGCAATTGCGATGGCTACTAAATTAGGCGATAATATTGCGTTGGTTGATGGCATGGTAAATCTTTCCGTTTCTTATAATCACCTGCAACAATACGACAGCGCTTATCAGCTACTGACACGGGCACTGCCATTGGCAAAAATTAATGCAGATATGTACCAGATAGTGACCATCTATAACAATATGGGTGATCATTTTATGGCGAAGAACGATTATGCATCGGCATTGATGAAGTATGAAGAGATGTATAAGTTTACAAAGCAAATGGGCAACAAATATTTCATCAGCGCTGCAACATTGGCCCTTGCCCAGGCAAACCGAAAGCTGAAGAACTATAAACAGGCGCATGATAATATTGAAGAAGCAGAAAAATTAGCAACCGATGTAGGTGAACGGGCAGAGCTAAAAGACATTTACAGCATAAGAGCGCAGATAGAACAGGAAATGGGCAATTATAAATTGTCGGCCGAATATTATGCTAAAACGCTTACCCTCAGTGATTCCTTATTTAAAGCAGCCACCAGTGAAAAGGTTGCAGAGGCTGAAGCGAAATACCAAAATGAAAAAAAACAAAAAGAAATTCTTCAACTAAAAACGGATAAGGAAATACAGGTTCTTACTATCAAACAAAAATCAACACTCAATTATTTTTTGATAAGCTCCGTTGCAGCATTATTAATTCTTGGATTTTTAGGGTACAGGAATCTGCGCCACCGGCAAAAGTTATCCCGTCAGCAAAACAGGATTGATCTTCAAAAAATAAATGAGTTAGAAAAAGACCGGCAACTGATAGCGGTTGATTCTTTATTGCAAGGCCAGGAAGAAGAGCGAAGCCGCCTTGCCAAAGACCTGCATGATGGTTTGGGTGGTTTATTATCTGGCGTAAAATTCTCATTAAGCAATATGAAAGACAATTTAATAATCACCCCCGATAACATGACGGTGTTTGAAAGGTCATTAGATATGCTGGATACTTCCATTAATGAATTGCGCCGGGTGGCACATAATATGATGCCCGAAATGTTGACGAAGTTTGGCCTGGATGAAGCATTGAAAGAATATTGTAATACCATCAACACAACCAATTTGCTTGCTGTAAAATACCAATCCATTGGTATGAGGGATAGAATTGATAAATCAGCGGAGATAATTATTTACCGCATTATTCAGGAATTACTTAATAATACGATGAAGCATGCTGCTGCAACAGAAGTGATGGTACAGTTGGTAAAAGAAGAAGGCCGGTTAAGTATTATTGTGGAAGACAATGGAAAAGGGTTTGACAAGGAATTACCGAAAGAAAATAAAGGTGCCGGCCTTACCAGTATACAATCAAGAGTAGATTATTTAAAAGGAAGGTTAGAAATTAATTCAGAAGCAGGCAAAGGAACTTTGATAAATATTGAATTCAATTTATAATTATGATCAGTGTTTTTATTGTGGACGATCACCCCGTTGTTATTGAAGGCATACATTCTTTATTGCAAAATGAAAAAGATATTGCATGGATGGGCCATGCAATGAATGCTGCATCCTGCCTTGGATTTTTTGTAAACAATACGGCCGATGTGGTATTGATGGACATCAGTATGCCCGGTATGGATGGAGTGGAATTGTGTGCAGTGATGAAAGAAAAATATCCGGGTATTATGATATTGGGACTGAGTACTTTCAACCAGGGACTGTACATAAAAAAAATGGTGGAGAATGGAGCGTCTGGTTATATTTTAAAAAACTCCTCTAAAGAAGAACTGATCAACGCCATACATGCGGTGCATGAAGGCAATATTTATTTTAGTGGCGAAGTGGGCATGGCATTGCAGGAATATCAACGATCTGCAGCAGCACGAGCATTGCCTGAATTAACTGCAAGAGAAAAAGAAGTGCTGGAATTAATTGCAGAGGGTTATACCAATCCGCAAATTGCAGAAAAAATATTCTTAAGTCCCTTTACTGTTGATAGCCACAGAAAAAATTTACTGGCAAAACTGGAAGTAAAAAATACAGCCAGCTTAATAAGGCTGGCAGTTGAAAAAAAATTAATTTAGCCGCCGCTATAAAATGTAGAGATGGCTTTTTTAATGTACTTCATAGATGCTTTTAGAAATATGCCGTAATACTTAATCTTGCAAAAAATGGTGAGCCTGGTGTAAAATGTATTTCGGAAACCGGAGCCGGTTCAGTTTGCAATCGGCTTTCTGTATCAAACTGGGTTTCTTTCCATCTTGTGTCCATCAGGTTTTGAACAGATAATCCTGCTTCCCATTTTTTCCAGGTATAATTAATGGCTGCATCTATTATGAAATAGCCTTTTGCTACTACAGAATTATCTTCATTTGCCGGCCTGTTATCCATATAACGATAACGCAGGCTTCCGTTCCAGCCTTGTTGTTTGCGGTACGTGAGTCCACCCACACTTGTAAATCGTGGTGCCAATGGTAAATAACTTTCTGCTTTGGCTACATCCAATGCTCTTGGATTGGCCAGGCTCAGATCCACATCAGCAAAAAGATTTTTTGCCAGCTCATATCTTGCAGAAACATCAAAGCCCACACGCCTGGTTTGTCCGCCTTCTTCTACCACACCTTCATCGCCCACATATACAAATTCCTGCTGCAGCCACAGGTACCAAAGTGCAGATTGGAGTACTAATTTTTTACTGACTTTAAAAATGCCTCCAAGGTCTGACCCGTAAGCAGACGGCAATACTTTTTTTCCGTTTTGCCGCACGGCTACTCTTGTATCATTACTATGAAAGCCACGGCCACTGTACAAATACAATTGCACTTTTTCATTTACCTTATAATTCAAATTAAGTTTGGGGCTTAGGATGGTAGAGTTAGTATGCAATTCCTGCAGCACTAATTTATTGTTGTAGCGGTTAGAGAAATAATCGGCTCTTAGCGCAGTGGTTAAATCCAGCCTTTTTGAAAAGGAAAAACGCTGGCTCCAGTAAATGCCTGCATTCAATTCATTTACATCACCCAGCATAATCTGGTTCGTATTCACGGCCCGGTTTTTTGTGCGGGTCAGTTCGATGTCGTTTACAGCATCATACCTTATTTGAATGCCAGCTTTTGTTTCAGTCTTAATATTGCCAATTACAAATTCATTTTGATAAGACCCATTATAGCCCAGTATATTCCTGTCTTCTTTCTGCCTTATCTGGTCGCCGTTTGCCGTGTCTTCTTTAAAAAAAGTAAAATTTGAATACAATTCAAATTTGTACCTGCTGTAAAAAACCTGGTTGCGTATCACAGCACCGCTGTTAAGTTTTGTTTGTAATTCTATATTGGCGTTGTGCCTGGAAGTATGGCCGCCTTCTGTATTATCAATGGCGCCGTAAAAACCCACCAGCCCACTTTCTACGGCTCTGTCTGGTATCTGGCCCGATGCGTTCCATTTGCTGGTAAAGCCACTAACCGTTGCCGTAAGAGTGTTTTGTGCATTTAAATTGCCGTGGTATTTCAGCATGCCGTTAAAGCGGCTAAAGTCCTGCGGACTTTCAAAATAACCTTTTGTAAAAGAAGCCTCGCCTGCAAAGTAAAGTCCCTGGCTTCTCCGGCTCACTTTTGTATTTAATAAATTAATGCCTGTTATTGCACGAAATGTACTAAACTGACCAGCTTCTGCTTTTACAAAATTATTTTCCAGGTAATCTTTTGTTTTAAATTCTACAAAACCGGCAGTAGTAAAATTTCCTTTATCTGCAAAATAAGGGCCTTTGTTGAAATTTACTTTTTCAATCAGTTCCGGTATTACAAAGTGCAGGTCGGCATATCCTTGCCCATGTGCATGGCTCACCATATTTACCGGCAGGCCATCTACTGTTATGTTGATATCAGTACCATGATCCAGGTCAAACCCTCTTAAAAATATTTGTTCTGCCTTGCCCCCGCCAGCATGCTGTCCGATAAACAATCCGGGAACCATGCGCAATATTTCCTGAGAGTTATTGATGGGGCGGAGGTGAATATCAAGGTCGCTGATGGTTTTAAAAATTCCTTTGTTGGCAGATGCCAGCACTTTTATTTCCTGCAGGCTGGATACTTTTGGTGTAAGGCTGAAAATAGCGGGATTGCCGGTAAAATTTATCGAAGAAATATCAATAGAAATGGACTGGTATCCGATGCAGGAAATATTTAAATTTTTTACCGAAGCGGAAAGCTTATTCAGTTGGATAAAGCCGTTATCATCTGTTAAAGCGCTAAAACTATTGTCATCGCTTTGCACTGTTACATCGGCAAGCGGCACTTTTGTATTGATATTTATCACATAAATACCTTTCGCTTGCTTCTGTGCATGCAAGGATGTTGCCAATAGCAGCAGGCATACAGGTACTGAAAATAAATTTGTAAAAAAATTTTTCATAATTGCAGTTTGATAGTAAATGGTATGTGTGCTTTTTATAGATACGTAAACAGTGCTCAGATAGATTTTATTGGTTTCCAAATGATCTTTGCGGGTTAAAATTAATCAAATTTACTTTAGATTCTTGAGGTAGCGGCCCTAATAAGTATGCCAGCATTAGTAACAGGAATTGATTATTATTAGTTATTATTTGGCCAATAATAATTTGTTTTATCATTCTCTTTTTTCTATACATTTGCAATGAATTTGGTTCCCGCATTTGCGGGATTAAAAGGGAAGTCCGGTGTAAATCCGGCGCTATCCCCGTAGCTGTAAGGCCCGAAAAGTCAAAAGTCAAAGGTCAGAGATCAAAGGTCAAAAGTCATCCATAATTGTGGCTCCAGCGTTTATTTTTCACCTTCACCTTTCACCTTTCACATGTTGAATCTTCATACCACTGCTGAGCAATCGGCGGGAAGGTGTTCAACAGAAGCCAAGCCAGAAGACCTGCCAGGTATCATATTATTCATTCACGGCTTTCGGGCGAAAGGCATGGAGTGTAAGCGCTGCAAGGCAATTATATTTCAGGTTACTGTTTACTATTTACAGTTACCATTTTTTCCACGAGAGCAGTTACAAAAAACAATTTTCTACAAATGAAAAAGAAAATTTTTATTGTGGCTGCTGTAATTTTCAG
>JBBRFX010000202.1:0-5856 GCA_038241275.1 Chitinophagales bacterium | reverse complement strand
TAATGCCATAGCGGTCTCTAAGGTCTATAAAGGTTATGCTTCCAAATTTTCTAATTGTTTGTACCCATCCGGCAAGGGTGGTTTCTGTGTTGATATGGGTTATTCTTAATTCGCCGCAGGTATGAGTTCTGAACATTGTTTGCTATTTATTTGGCGGCAAAGATAAGCCGTGAAGCCTTTATGTAAAAAATTCCTTCTACCCAATCAAATGCGGCACAAACCTGCTCTTGTTATCTGTAATTAAACCATTTGCTTCCCTGATGCCGAGGCCTGCAGGCTCCTGTCCAATGATCCAACTGCCTATAACAGGGTAGTTACCATCAAAGTCTGGCAGCTCAAATAGTTGCTGATAAATGTATCCTTCTGCACCATATTCGCCGGAAGTTTTTTCTATGGTTCCATAATGTTTTACCATTTCGATATTGGCACCTTCACGGGCGAGGATTGGTTTTTTTACATAATCTTTCAAATCATTTTCTTCAAAATAAGCCGGAAGCAAATATTCACAATTGGGATATAATTGCCAAAGTATTGGAAGAATAGCTTTATTGGATAAAATCATTTTCCAGGCAGGTTCTATCCAAAATGTTTTATTGGTATCCAGTAAAATGTTTTGGCCAAACTGTTCCGCTGCCAGCCATTCCCATGGGTATAGCTTAAAAATATTTTTGATGGACTGGTTTTCCAGGTCTACAAATTGTGCGCTTTCGGGTTCCCATCCAATATCATCCGTAAAAACAAGTTTAGTTTCAATGCCGGCCTGCAATGCACAGTCACGCATATATTCTGCATTGGTCAAATCTTCCAGTGAATCTTTGATGCAGGTAAAATGTAATATGCCGGGCTGCAGGTACACTTTTAAATACTTCCAATAAGCAATTAATTTTTCATGTATGCTGTTGAACTGGTCTTTGTTTTTATCAAAATCCTGCAGCCAGAACCATTGTACAATACCAGCTTCGTAAAGGCTTGTGGGCGTATCGGCATTAAACTCCAGCATTTTTATTTTTCCTTTTTTATAGCAAAGGTCAAAGCGGCCATAAATGGAAGGATATTCTTCGTTCCATGTTTTTTCTATTAAGGGAATAAAGCTTTCCGGAATCTTAAACCGGCTGTATAGTTTGTTATCTATAACATGCTGAACTGCTCCAAGGCATAGCTCCCATAAAGTAGCGGTAGCTTTTTCTAATTGATTTATTTCGTCTAAGCTAAAACGGTAGTAAGCTGTTTCATCCCAATAAGGGATATCGCTGGTATGAAATCCAAAACCGAGTTTTTCCACCTCCGCCTGCCAGTTGTTCCTGGGTTGTATTTTTATCCGTTCCAATGTTGTTGATTTCCAATGTTTGATATTTGATCTCTTTTTCTTTGAAAGAGAAATCATGAACAGCAATTATTTAAAAGATGAAATAAATGAATCTTAATTTATGAGCTGTGTTAAATATTAGATAGATGATCTGGTATAATTTATCTGAATCCCTTTTGCTGTAAAATCATTTGTACGATGAGAAAAATATATTTGTCAAAAAGAAAGGTATTCGAATCTGATGAAATCATAAATCATACATCCTAAATCATACATCATAAATCACATATTCTACATCTCCTCAAAAAGAAAGGAATTCGAACGGGATGAAATCATAAATCATAAATCCTACATCAAAAATCTTCTTAGCTCCCTGCTCTAACAGCACTTCTACCAAATCCACCTCTAACTGCTTTTCCCTTTAATCCATTTGTTCCTACGTTGGCATTGTGAGGTATAGCATTAGAATAATAACCAGACCGGGAGTAAGTTCCATTATTAAAACCTCCATAGGGTCTGAAAGCATAATACCAGAGCGCCATACCCAGCATGCCCCCGCCTCCGTGGCGGGTGCGGGTATATGGAGCAGTACTGTCGCCCCTCACATAAGTTTTATTGCCGCTGCCCCATTCGGGTTCTTTCTTTTTTTCGGCACAACTTGCAAGAGCTGCAGTAATTAAAATGAGTTGTATGGTTTTTGTTTTTTTCATTCGTCGTTTTCTTTCTTTTATTACAAGTTTGTAAATTGTTCAAGAGGTTCAATGTTTAACGTTTAAGGGTTTAAGGTTTTTTAACTTGTGATTTCGTATAAGTTTTGAAGCTTTCACTTTTCACTTTTCACCTTTGACCTTTTCCGCTTCCTCTACTTCACCGTTATAAATATCTCATATTCTTTTTTTGCTTCTACATTTTTATCGTAGCCATAATCGTCTTTCACTGCTGCTTTTTCTGATCCTAAAGCCGGCACTGTGTCCCTGTGTTCAAAAGTTTTATTGATAGCTCCCTTGAACCAAACTGCATGTTTGGTTATTAATAAATCATTCAGGCTGTCTAAATGCTGCACGGTTACAGATGTTTCAACAGATCCGTTTTTATTAACGGATTGAGTAAGATCTTCATTCTTTTCATCTTCGCATGAAATGAAAATAAAAGCGGTTGAAAATATTGTTACGAAAAGTAATAGTTTATATTGTTTCATTTTTCCTTTTTAATAATGGTTGGATATTGTAAAAATACAATACCCAACCATCAATCATTCAATTATTGTTCTTTTGCTTCTGGTTTTTTTGAATCCATCATTTCCATCAGTTTCATACCCAGCAAACCATTGATGCCACCATCGGTTCCGGTGCCGCTACCTATCAAAACATCCGGTATTACTTTTATTTGTCCACGGCCAATTTCTTCAGTTATTTTGTATCGGGTAAAATTGTCGCCGCCCATGGCTTTTACCTGAAGTTCATACGCCTCTGCTGTACTTTTACCAATGGCCATAATTTTTTCCGCTTCAGCCAAACCGGTTTTACTGATCTTTTCTGCATCTGCGCTGGCATTCAATTTGGTGGCTTCGGCCTGTGCACCTGCTCTTGCCTTGGTGGCTTCTGCTTCTGCATTAGCCCGTTTTTTTGTGGCAGTGGCTTCGGCCTCTACCTGCAATATCAAACTGTTGGCATCACCTTCTGCTTTTTTCACAACAGCATCTGCAGTGCGCTGCGCTATCTCTACACTTTGCTGTGCTTTCACAATCTCCTTCTGCATGTCTGCAATAGCAGTTTCCTTTTCCATACCCTGTCTTTTTTCCTGCGCCATTCTTTGAGTGCTGTAGGTTTTTTCTTCTTCCTGCGCAATCTTTCTGTCCGTCAAGGTTTTCATCAACGATTCTGGCGGAACAATATCACCAATTAAAGTATCCACTGCATTTACATTATACTCATCCAGCACTTCTCTCATATTATCTTTTGCCGCCTGTTGTCTTTCTTTACGGGTACTTAAAAAGGCAATCACATCACTGTCCTGTGCAGAGTTTCTAAAGTAGTTGCCAATGGTGGGTTCCAGCACCTGGCTCACAAGATTGTTCATGCTGCCAAAACGTGCAATTACTTTCGGCGCCTCCGTTGCAGGTATGTGAATGATCTGCGATACATCGAGGTTGAAAGGGAAACCATCCTGCGAGCGAACGGTAATCGTACTCAGATTTTTATCCAGTTGGTGCGATTCGCTCCTGGTGTTAGCCCAGTTCAATACGAGGTTGGTAGTAGGCACCAGTTCTACTTTCATAATGTATTTATTGAAAGGATATTTTCCCGGGCCGTAGGGTTCCATCCACACACCACGACTGCCTTTGCTCACAATATTGCCGTGTTTAAAACTATCGCCGGTAAGATCTTTTCCATCTTCACCAATATAAGAAATCACCACACCTACATAACCAATCGGTACATCCGTCATGGGTACTTCTTCAATTTGAATGGCCCATGGGTTGATGTTGTAACTACCTGCCAGCACAATGGAAGGCTGCAAACCACGGTTACCGTTGTTCTTTAAAAAAGTATCAAAGTCCTGGAAGTTATTGTGACCGTCAATATACTTGCCTGCTATCTGTCCGCTTTCAATGGGCAGGCCATCCAGTGATGTAACAATGCCCACCATGTTTTCATGAATGATGATCATGTCTGCAACAGTAATCGTAAATGCATAAGTGTTGATACGATAGGTACCTGCAGTAATGTAAGAAGTTTGTCGTCCTTTTTGTCCGCCATTATTTAAAAACAAATCTGCATTTTGAAAGTTTTCACTTTCTACCCTTCGTGCAAGGATAGCACCTGTAGGTATTTCAGCGCCATCGTTGCTTAATACCAGTCCAATCTTACCCTCGGGTATCACAGAAAAAGGTTGCATATCTACCCCATACTGCCATGGCCACATGCCCCAGTATAATCCGGGTGCCAGTGTTTTTCCCTGGAAACCAGCTTCACCTTTTGTGGCTATAATCCTGCCATCCGGTAATTCACGGTTGGGACCAAAAAGCACGAATTTTTTAGTTACCAATCCAAGCCTGTTTTCCGGTACTATCACCATACCAAAGAAAACCCTTAGAATGAATTTGTAAAAAAACAGTGAAAATAATATTACCAGTATCCACCAGTAATTTGTTAGAAATTCTGAATAGTTCATTGTTATTTGTTTTGGTTTAGAGAATGAGTATTATTATTTTTTTTACTTAGCATTTATATTTCAATGTAGCACCGTTTTGGCTTCCCCGAGATACTGTGGGGTCACTCCCTTGTGCCACATGCCACTATAGAGCTTTACCTGCATCATTGATAGAAAGCAACCGATTATTTAAAACAGGTTCCTTTACAATTCGCAAAAAGCTTTTTATAAACATTAATTGAAAAAAAAGGAAGGGGGCTTAACTCGCTGGCGAAAGTTGAAAAGAAGCGCAGCAACAAAATGGTACATTTTTCATTGGAGCAATGCTCCGTTTAATTTTGAGATGTGAAGATATATACAAGCGGGCACATGCAAAAATAAATCCGTTAAGGGCGGAAACCTTTCTTTCACCATTGGTAAAGTATGTATGATGAATGGTGGAAACTTAAAATTTAACGAGATTTGCGGTTTGCTAATCATCAATTTTACATGAATAAAAATTTGGATATAACAGAGCAGCCGGAGAATAACCCGGCTCATACATTGCCACTCATTCAGTTTACAAAAAAGAAAGCTTCTAAAAATGATACCCCTATTGAAAAGGAAATGCGGCGTTTTAATAAATTGGTAAAAGAACTGGAGGAGCAGGAAAAGGAAAATGAACGGCAGCAATTGGATGATGAAAAATACCAACAGTTATTTTATGCCAAAGTGCAGCCCTTGTTAATTGAACTGGCCGGTACGCAATTGTTGTTTATAGAAAGATTGGAAAAAATATTTTATGCCAACAAGTTTTCTAAAAACATGGAAAGAAGTTTTGTAGCATTTGCCATACCCATTCTGCAGGATGCGGCCATTTACCTGGATGCTGCCGCAGAAAAAATGAATAATTATATTAACTGGCAAATGACCTTGTTTTCAAAAACAGAACATGCGCCTGCATTGCAGGAGGAGGATGAAGAAACTTATTTAGATGAAGATGACAGTTATTTTGAAAAACAACCTTTTTCTACGGAATATAATAATAAGAAAAACAGTTTGGCAGATGACGTAGAAAAAAAATCTATTTCTGATCTTTATAAGGAACTGGCTAAACTTATCCATCCTGACCTGGAACAGGATGAAGCCATTAAATACCGCAAGGAGCAATTAATGAAAGAACTAACTGCTGCCAAAGACAAGGAAGATATTCATGCCATGTTGTTTATCAAACAAAAAGCAGATGTGATTAATAAAACAAGCAGTTCCGAAAAATATTATTCGTTGCAACTGCTAAAATTATATAACAACTCTATGAAAAAAAAGCTGGAGGCTTTGAAAAGACAGCTTCAGCAAAAAATATTTCACAGCTTTGGTTCAAAAGAATCTTTTTATTCGCATGGAAAGAAACCGCTGCC
>JBBRFX010000201.1:0-5889 GCA_038241275.1 Chitinophagales bacterium | reverse complement strand
GGTAAGGGTAGCTGCTAAAAAGCTCCTTCGGGAAAGGATTGTACAATTCATAAATTATGGGACTAATTAGTATAAACTCAACCGCTTAACTAATTGAATTTACGGCAAAATTCGTGAAAATAGTTGATATAAGAACAATATAAAACACGCTGCCAATGCGTATCCGTTTTCAATCTTTTAAATATGCCCCGATAATTTGTAAAAGCTATTTATTACGATCCTTCCTGTATAAGGATACATAATAAAAATAAAGCGCACAATGGAGTGCGCTTTATTAAATTTTATACATGTCTCATCCAACGATTAATCTTTAAGGGTAGTTGCTTTTTTACGCTCCTGGTAGGCTTTTTTGGCCCCCAGCCCAATACCTGCTGCAATCAACAAACTCAGTCCACCATCAATGGGGCACAGCGGATCAAATGGATCGCAGTTGGGGTCAGATACCTGTCCAAAACTTAACATTGGCAAAAGAAGCGGTATTATTAAAAATAGTAAAAAAACTAAAGCAGGAAAAAAACGTTTCATTGGTTGCAAATATTTACAACAAAAGTAAGGTTTGTTGAGGGGAATATTAATCTGTCTGGCTGTTAATTTATTAAATACTCACAAATAACTGCTGTAAAAACCAAATAATGATTTTACAAATGCTCTTATAAGGAAAACCTATAAGATTTTTTGCTGATACCTGGTGCACCGCAAACCATATATTATTTGACAACTCAATGCTTTAGGAAAAATATTGGTTTTGAACAGTTGGTTAAAAAAAATACTATAAGCATGCCTATCGGTTAGCAGCATTTTTGTGCTCAGCTTTAAACTTATGACTTATGACTTATTTAATCATCTCATAAACCCCCGAAGTATAACTTTCCAGTACTAATTCATTCAATGGGCTAATCTCGCCTGTATGAATATTTTTCATTTTGGTAAACCCGTTTATTCTTTCTGCAAACCTTTTTAATGCGATGGTCTTTTTTTCTTTAGCGGTATTCATTACTGTCATAACGGTTTGTTTGGCATCGTATCTAAAAAATACATACACGCCATCTTCTGGCACAAACTGCATCATCTTTCCGCTGGTAATGGCCGAGGATGTTTTACGAAAATTTGCCAGTCGGGATAGATGGTTCCATATTTCATTTTCTTTGGCTGTTCTGCCTGCACTGCTAAATTTATTGCCACTGTCTCCTGCCCATCCACCCGGAAAATCCTGGCGCACATAACCATCATTTGGACTGGTAAAACCTGTCATACCTATTTCTCCGCCATAATAAAACTGTGGAATACCACGGCAGGTAAGCAGCCAGTTAATGGATGATTTATATTTATTCATATCCTCTCCTATCACAGAATAAAAACGGGCCATATCATGATTGTCTAAAAAGATCACATTACGCATGGCATCTTTGTACACAAAATCCTGGGCAAGGGTTGTGTACAATTTATTCACGCCATCGTTCCAGCCAAAGTCTTTGGTCATGGCATCGGTAATGCCCCACAGGGTTTGAAAATCGGTAGCAGCCTGCAGGTTGCTTTTATAGGGGATATTAAAATTATTCTGTACAAAATAACTTTGATTGATCACTCCATGTACCCATGTTTCTCCAAACAGCGTTATTTTGGGATATTCATCCTCCAGAGCTTTGTTGCATCTGTTCATAAAAGCAAGGTCATTGTAAGCATAGGTATCAATGCGCCATCCGTCTATTCCAAATTCTTCCACCGTCCAAATTGCATGCTGTATTAAAAAATTGGATACATAAGGATTGTATTGGTTCAGGTCGGGCATCTGTGTTGTAAACCAGCCATCCGACATTATTTTTTTATCCCGGTTGCTGGCAAAGGGATCAAACAATACCTGGTCTTTAAAAGAAGTATTGGTATAGGCGGACCATTGGTGCAGCCAATCTTTCATGGGCTGGTCTTCTACTGTAACATGATAGAGCCCCACATGATTGTACACCGCATCCTGAATAACCTTTAATCCTTTTTGATGAGCTGCATTCACTAAATCTTTATAGGCTTTATCGCCACCCAGCCTTGCATCTACTTTATAATGATCGGTAAATGCATAGCCATGTTCTGTGCGGTTGGGCATATCATTTTCAATTACAGGATTCAGCCACAACGCAGTTACTCCCAGCGATAGCAGGTAATCCAGTTTATTTTCAATACCCTTTAAATCACCGCCATGACGGTTAAAAACGGTATCCCTTCTAAGCGTTTGATCTCTCATTCCTGCCACACGGTCATTGCTTTCATCACCGTTACTAAAACGGTCGGGCATGATGAGGTACATAAAATCTTTACTGGTAACACCCTGCGCAAATTGACTGCTCTTGCCGGACCTGCGGGCCTTCAGCACAAAATCAACGGTACTGCTTTGCCCATTATCACTCATTTTTATTTTAACAGTACCGGGTTTGGCAGAAGCCGAAACCAGCAAGTCAATAAAAACGTAATTGGGATTTTCTGCCTTCACTACTTTTTTTACCTGCACCCCCGGGTAACTGATACTAAAACTGCCGGCACCAATATTTTTACCATGCAGCATTACCTGGAGCGCAGGATTTTTCATCCCCGCCCACCAGTGTGTAGGGTAAGTATTTACTGCAGAAGACTGTGCCGAAACAAAAAAGCAGGCACTAACGTAGAGGCATAGGAGCCAAATTTTTTTCATGTTGATTAATTAAACTTTTTTTAAAACCACATCATCTTTATCGTTCACAATAAAACTTAAGAAGCCGGCTAAAATCATACTTACACCGCCAATCACCAATGCATAAATTGCTTCATCGTTAAACAAACCTTTCAGGAAAAAACCCAGTATTGCAGCAGCTACTATTTGCGGTATCACTATAAAAAAATTAAATACGCCCATATAAAATCCCATGCGGTTTGCAGGTAATGCTCCGGCAAGAATGGCATAAGGAATGGTTAATGTAGAAGACCATGCCAGCCCTACGCCTACCATCGGCAATAACAACATCATTTTATCATCAATAAATAACATAGAGATCAATCCAACCCCTCCTATTACCAGGCATATAAAATGTGTGAATCTTCTGCCAATTTGTTTGGCCAGCATTGGCAAAACAAAAGCAGTGATGGCCGATACCCCATTATACACCATAAACATCACGCCTACCCAGTCACCTGCATCCTGGTATGTTTTTGAAGTGGTATCAGTTGTGCCAAAGGTATTTTGTGCAACACCGGAAGTAGTATAAATCCACATGGCAAAAAATGCCAGCCAGGTAAAAAACTGCACAACGGCCAGTTGCATCATTGTTTTGGGCATTTTAAAAATGCCGGTTGATATTTCTTTAAACCCGTTAAATATCCCTTTGGTACGTAATTTTTCTTTGGCCCAGCTATCCATATTTTCCGGCGGAAATTCGGTGGTTGTAAACACCGTCCACATTACGGAAAAAAGAAACACTACCGCTCCTATATAAAAAGAATATTTTACAGAATCGCTGATTACACCCGCTGCAGCGGTATTACTTATACCAAACCAGTTGGTAAAAATATATGGAAGCAGCGAAGCAATAACCGCTCCCAAACCGATAAAAAAGGTTTGTGTAGCAAAGCCCGTTGTTCTTTGTGAAGAGGGCAGTTTATCTCCTACAAATGCACGAAAAGGTTCCATAGAAATATTGATAGAAGCATCCAATACCCATAACAAAGTGGCGGCCATCCAAAGTACGCTGCTCTGCGGCATCAGGAACAACGCCAGCGCAGATAAGATAGCCCCTAAAAAAAAGAAGGGGCGCCTTCTGCCCCATCGTGGATGCCAGGTGCGATCACTAAGGTATCCAATGATTGGCTGTACCAGCAAACCCGTAACCGGCGCAGCAATCCAAAGAAAACCAATCTTGTCAATATCGGCACCTAAGGTTTGAAAAATACGGGAAACATTGGCATTTTGTAAAGCAAATCCAAACTGGATACCGAAAAAACCAAAGCTCATATTAAGTATTTGCTTAAAGCTTAATCGTGGTTTTGCAAAGGATGCTTCCGGGGAATGGAGATCGTTTTGAGACATAGCAATCTGTAGTTAAAGTTTAAAGTGTAAAAATTACACTATGCTAAAAGTACAATAATTTCTTTACCAAAAATAAATGCATCCAACTTTTTATAGAAGGATGCATTTATCAGCACTTATTAAACCCTTATTCTTTTCTGCTGTGGATGATAATATACTACTGATTTGTTACCACCACAGTTGATTGATGCCACTTTAATGGCCTATCTTTTTTTGGGGAACGGTTTATTTGTAATCATACACAATATATCCCCATGGCTCTAAACTAAAATCGTGGGTATCCGATATCTTTTCTTCAACCCCCATAAAAACATTTAAAGGTGCGCCATTAATAATGGGATCGGTTACTTTAAACTGTTGCATTTTTTTAGACATATTAAAAATTACCACTGCTTTTCTACCTTCTTTTTCTCTCACAAAAGCAAACACTACATTATTATCACTGCTGGGCAGGCGTTTATAACCTGCGTCAGATGCCAGTGCAGGATTGGTTTTGCGAAGTGTGAGTAATGTTTTATAAAATGCTGCCATCTCATAACGATCATTCCATGGGATGGTGTCTTTTACAAAAAATTTCAGGCGTTTTTTATTGGCTATTTCCTGTCCACTATAAATGAGTGGAATACTTTGGGCCATGGTTTGACTAAATACGGCAAAGGTTTTATAGGCATTTCCAAACTTTTCAAATTCGGTACCATTCCAACTGTTTTCGTCGTGGTTGGTAGTAAAAAACATGCGGGCCGCATCTGCCGGGTGACTTTGAATATTGGCATTCAGCAAAGAATCAAACTGGGTTAATGTTTTTTTACCAGTATAAAGATCTTTCATGGCGCCCATGGCACCCCATGCATAACTGGCATTAAAACCTGCGGTATGCAACTCAGGTTTTTCAGCTTCAGCCAGCATAAACAGATCAGGGTTTACAGCCCTTAGTGAATCGACACACTCTTTCCAGAAGTCGGTGGGCACTTCTGCTGCTACATCGCATCGGAACCCGTCGATGCCGGTTTCGGTGAGCCAGAATTTCATGGCAGCAATCATACTGTCTCTCAGTTCACGATTCTTATAATTCAGTTTACGGGTATCTGTCCAGTCAAAGGGTGATATAAATTTTCCGGTAGAATCCTTTTCATAAAACTGGGGATGGTTTTTCAGCCAATGATTATCCGGGGATGAATGATTGGCCACCCAGTCTGTAATTACTTTAAAACCCATGCTGTGTGCTTGTTTTACCAGGTCCTTCCAGTCTTCCATGGTTCCAAACTCATCGCTAAAGGCAGTGTAATTTCTTACGGCATAATAACTGCCAAGATCTTTGGATGTTTGTTTTCTTCCTTCAATACCAATGGGGGTTACCGGCATAAACCAAAGAATTTCTACACCCATTTCTTTCAGGCGGGGAAGGCTCTTGGCAAATTCATTGATGGTGCCTTTATTGGTATATTGCCGAAGGTTTACTTCATAAATATTGCTGTTGACATACCATTTTTTTGATGGTGCTACCGGTGTTGCTTCTTCTGTAACAGCAGTGGCTACAGTTGCTTGTTTTTTGGTTTCCCTGCAGGAACTAAACAGTACCAGTGCAAGCAGTGGGATTTGTATAAATTTTAAATAAGACATGATGATATTTTTTTTGAAGGTAACAAAATATTAAAGTAAATAAATCTCCATTTTAATTATTTGCGCTCAATGTGGAGCAATAGATTGGCAAATACAAATTTCGGAAAGTATAAAAGCGCTATCGGGGGCTAACACTTAGTAAAATGTTTGCATTACCATCTTTTAATTGCCACGCCCTTCATGGCGTAGTTAAAAATAGAAATAAGAAACCGGGTTTTAGC
>JBBRFX010000200.1:0-5932 GCA_038241275.1 Chitinophagales bacterium | reverse complement strand
CAGACACATAAGCCTGTAGTTTTTTACGGATTAAATTTTTTGCCCATCCTGTTTGCAACAATAGGAACACAACAAGTACCAGGGTAACGATACCGGCAATAAAATATAAAAACCTCCTAAACCATTTATTCATGTATCATTATTGTAGAAAAATCGTACCGAAAATATTATAAACCCCTCACTTAATTTCATTGATCGTTTAAAATCAGATGGGCAATAATTTCTACACAAAAAAACCATTGAATATTAATTTGTGTGGAACAGCATTGACATATAACATCCGGTAACTTTTTATGACTGATTATTATTGGCACGAATTTTTACTTTTACGAGGATAAATAAATAATGTTATGGCCAAGATAGATAAGAAAATAAGTACCCCTGTGGTAGATAAAAAAACGCATATGGGTTATAATGAAAAAAATCCTGTTCAGCCGGAAGCAGCATTTAAAGCAGATTCTATGGAGACCAATCCCCTGCCGGTAAAAAAAACTGTGAAAAAAAATAGTGTGTGAGTAAAAAATTAAAATGGTCTATCCTGATACTTGCCGTAATAGCTGGCGCTGCTTTTCTATACCTCAGGTATAGAAAAAGCAATGATTTTGATGGACTGATAAAAGAAAAACTTACCAGCCTTGTACATAAAGCCTCTAACGGACTTTACAAACTGAGTATGGAGGATATTGAAATAGACCTTTTAAAATCTACCATTACTGCCAATAATGTTTTGCTGGTACACGACTCTATAAGAATGCTGGTACTGGATAAATACCAGGAACTGCCTGATGATATTTTTAAAGTAACCTTAAAAAAACTGGTGATTAAGGGCATTTCTCCACAAGACTTTATCAACTCAAATAATATTAAGCTAAGTCAAATAATGATGGATTCGCCGGATGTGGTGATCACCCATCAAAAGAGAAATTACAACCGAAAAGATACCGGCAGTGTTTACAACAGGATTGCAACAAAAAATGAAACCTATGAATTAAAAAATTTATTGCTGCAGAATATAAGGCTCAGCTATAAAAATGTAGATAAAAAAAACCAGTTGACTGTATTGCAAAATCTTACTGCCGTACTGGATGATATTAAAATAGACGCCACAACGGCAAGGGATACCAGCCGGTTTTTCTTTGCAAAAGATGCCGTAATATATCTTAAAAAATATGCTACTATTACGCCCAATAAATTATACCATTTTAGTATAGATTCTATTGCATTAAATCCCCGGATGAAAAGCATGCAGGCAAAATCCATACGACTGCTACCCATGGGGTCAAAAGATGATTTTAGTGATAAGGTTCCTTATTTAAAAGACCGGTTTGATGTAGATATAAACGATGTAAATATTAATAACATCAACTGGTGGGGGCTTTTAAGCAATGATGGATTTTTTGGAGATAACATGAATCTTACCGGTGGTTTTATAAAAGTATATAACGACAGAAGACTTCCCATATCCGGTATAAGCAAGGTGGGCAATTATCCTCACCAGTTATTAATGGCGTTGGATTTTCCTGTGAAAATGGATCAGATTTCCATCAACAATGTGGATATTTCTTATGAAGAGTTTAACCCTGCATCTGATATATCGGGCATCCTGGAATTTAAAAACACCAGCGGAACAATTAAAAACATTACCAATATTCCAGATCAGATAGCTGCCAATATGTGGATGCAGGTAACAGCAAACACTAAGGTTATGAATGAAGGAAACTTAAACGCTGTTTTTAATTTTGACCTTAGCAGGGCCGCCGGCGGATATTTTACAGCAGATGCCACTTTGGGCAGTATGGATGGTAAAAAACTAAACAGGGCAAGCAAAGGGCTGGGGCTGGTAGAAATAGAAGATCTGGTAATAGACAAACTGGAAACACATATCAATGGGAACAATGATAACGCTAACGGTACTGTATTGTTTGCCTACCATGATCTTAAAATAGCTGCATTAAAAAATGAAGCAGAAGGGAAGCTAAAAAAACGAGCACTGCTTTCTTTTATCGCCAACAACTTTGTTGTAAAAAGCAATAGCCCGCAAAAAGGTAAAGCCATCAAACAACAGATGGTTACCTATAAGCGGGATACTAACCGGTCATTCTTTAATCTTATTTGGCAAACAATGGCCGAAGGAATTATTCTTACAGCCAAGGGTAAATAGAATTAGTAAACTTTATTGTTGGTATAGCATTCATAAAAAACCATTCCTTTTACGAAATGGTTTTTTTATTGAACCCGTTTATTTTTTAAAATATTATTATTCTGTTATCTGGTCGTCCCTGTCTTCCATTTTTATTTTTTTAATAAAATCATCATACCCGTCTGCATTGTTACTGTATGCTCCATAAGTGTCTATACTGTATCCAATCAAACCATCGTTAGCCTGAATAAGGTATAAGATGGCTGAGTCTGCAGGGTCAGACTCTCCTTCAAAACGATAGGTTTTAATGATGGTTAAATCTTCGGGTTGATACATTTTGGTACTGTTACAATTAAAGCCTTCTTCTGTCATTGTAAACTCATTATCCTGCCTGTTAACACGAAGTTTTTCTAATACCGATGTTAATGTGGTCATATGTATTTTTTCCATGTGATTATTTTTTTAAGTGTGAATGATTTTGAATAAGTCAGTAAATCAATAATAATGCCTGATAGCTGGCATGAAATTGATACTATCTATCCTATACATTAATCATATAAAATCTGTTTTATGAACTTAATTGAATCATTACAAAAGCATTCCGGATACGATCCACTTCACAAAATTGATCCAAACACGCAGGATTTGAAGCCTGGTGAATCGGGCACCATAGAACATAAATTTAGCCAGGCAGCTATCCCTGTTATCTTAACTGGTATTCATAGATTTACGGCAACCGACCATGGGGCAGAACAGGTGTTAAACACAAATAATTCTACAGATTGGGTAAATAAACTTTTTGCAGAAGATGCAGATGAGGTGGTTAACAGGGTAGCTGCCTATAGTGGATTTGATAAAGCATCTACTAAAAATAAACTAAACGAAATGGCAGCTAAAGCAACTGAGCTCATCAGGGAGGCCGTTTCGCCGGGTAATAAAATGATGGACGTAAAAAATTTAATGGAAGCGCAAATCAATAATATTCTTACATTTTTGCCGGCATCTTTACATATGGGCGACCTGCTTAATGAAAATACAATAGATGATAGAACTAATAAAATGGAGGGGCCTATTTCGAGCCTGATCCAGGCAATAGGTTCAGGATTTTCTAAAGCTGATGAAGATGTAAAAAAAGAAGACACTATTTAATTCCCTTGATTCAACAAAAATAAAAGGCTCTTCGAGGCCTTTTATTTTTGTTGAATTCTTTCCTGTTGGTTTTAAAAACTATGAAGTGGTTCTGCTGTCCTCAAAAGCCTTTATTTTATTATACAAGGTTTTTCTGTCAATATTTAATTTTGCGGCAGCCTTGCTTTTATTGTACTTCACTTCTTTTAAAACATTCATGATTGTTTCGTATTCTGCCTGCAATGAAGCACCCTTAAGACCTCCCATTTCAGTTATTACAGATGTTATTGTTGCTGCCTGTGCCGGCTGCAACACTTCGGTGGCAGCTAAATTATGCTGTGAGCCACCAATAATTTCCCATGGCAATACATTGCTGTTAATTTTTCCTGCTGTAGTAAGCAAACCAGCCCTGCGTATTACATTTCTAAATTCTCTTAAGTTACCCGGCCAGTTGTAGTGTAAAAAAAGTTGTATTACTTCATCTTCAAAACCTTCCAGGTTTTTATTTAATTCTATATTAACTTTTTTAAGAAAGAAATTAGCAAATAATATGATGTCTTCTATACGTTCTCTTAAAGGGGGAATAGAAATAGAAAACTCATTAAACCGGTGATAGAGATCTTCCCTGAACTTACCTTCCCGGTATGATTCCTGCAGGTTTTCGTTAGAAGCCACCAATACCCTTACATCGGTACTAAGGTCTTTATTGCCACCCACTTTTTTATATTTTCTTTCCTGTATTACCCTTAGCAGTGTTGCCTGCACATCCAGCGGCAGATTAGCTACTTCATCTAAAAATAAAGTGCCTCCATTAGCCACTTCAAATATGCCTTCTTTATCTGTAAGGGCTCCGGTAAAGGATCCTTTTACATGACCAAATAATTCGCTGCCTGCCAGTTCCCTGGATAAGGTACCACAGTCTACTGCTATAAACGGTTTATCGTGCCTGTTACTTCTTTCATGAATAGCTCTTGCCATCACTTCTTTTCCTGTGCCGCTCTCTCCATATAATATTACACTGTAATTAGTAGGTGCCACTAATTCTATCTGCTGATTGAGCGCAACAGTTTTAGGCGAAACCCCTGTCATAAACTCTCCACTCGATTCGGGAACAGTTTTGCTGCCTGAAGCATAACCATTTGTTGCCTGGTATGAAGAAGACAACGTTTTTGAAGGAGAGCCGGCGGTCTGTTCATTCAAACCTTTGTTTATCACATTCACCACTTCTTCCGGTATTAATGGTTTGGTAATGTAATCAAATGCACCTTGCCTCATTACATCTACAGCCATTTTAATATCCGAGTAACCTGTGATAATAATAACCACTGCAGCAGGATTGATTTTTTTTAATTCTGTCAATACTTCTCTTCCATCCATATCTCCCAACCTGAAATCACATAAAACCACATCGTATTTTTTTTCCCGAAATCTTAATAAGCCTTTACCGCCTGTAAAGGAAGTATCAGTTTCAAAGCCTTTCCGGTTTAAAAAACGGCTCAATAAATTACACATGTCCATATCATCATCTATAATAAGTATCTGCTTCATATAAAAATGCTTTTAATTATTTGGGGATTAAAATTTTTTTAATCTGGTTTCAAAGGAATAATTTCTACATAGTCGGTAAACTATTCCATTTATGCCCGATTGCTGGTTAATGAGTATAAACAAATCCAATGCCTTTCATAGAACATTGGGGTTATTTTTAGTAAAAGATAGCTTGGCTAACAATTTGAGGTAATGATTGCAATCAGGTATTCAATCAGATCTAAATACCTTTTGAAAAATTATATGGATATGGATACTGTTTTAATTGTTGATGACGAGGTAGATATTTGCTACTTTTTAAAAAGAAACCTTAATCGAAAAGACTTTTCTGCCTCGTTTGTAAATACAATAAAAGAGGCAGAATTGGCTGTGGATACCGAACATCCGTCTATACTGTTATTGGATAACCACTTGCCGGATGGGTTAGGTTTGGATTTTGCACTAAAGGTAAAAAAAGAACATCCCGAAATAAAGATTGTAATGATTACCGCTCACGACACACAAAACGACCGGTCGGATGCTAATAAAAACGGAATAGATTATTTTTTATCCAAGCCTTTTATGATGACTGAAGTTTATAAAGCCATAGATATCGTAAAAAGCAGGAGCCAGATTTAGTTTTATTTTCAATGATCTAAAATACCCTATCTGTAGAATATTCTCTACACAATATACCTTTTCTTAGTCTATATTCAAAGTAATGATAAAACAGGTACCACTTCCCAACTTACTTTCTACATATATATTACCTTTGTGATTCAATATTATATTCTGAGTATTGGTCAATCCTAACCCGTTGCCATTTTGTTTATTGGTAAAATAAGGTTCAAATAGTTTCGATACTGATTCCTCATCCATTCCGGTGCCTGTGTCAGTAATCCTAACAATACATTTATCTTCCTCTTTTTTAGTTTCTATTGTAAAAATGGCCTCCTTTTTCCCATCCATTGCTTCTATTGCATTGATGATAATGTTTAAAAACGCTATTTTAATTTTTTCCTTATCAGCCGTTATATCACAAATATCTTCCGCATATTTTTTTATCAGGGTTACATCATTTAAAGCAATCCTGTCTTGTGCTTCGGTTAATGTTTCATCTATAAGCTCATTGATGGA
>JBBRFX010000199.1:0-6194 GCA_038241275.1 Chitinophagales bacterium | reverse complement strand
TCTTTAGTACAACTAACCCAATAACCTGCAAATAATATAAAGGATGTTATTACCCAAATATATCTTTTTTCAAAAAGTTTCATAAAATATTATTTTAGATTTAGAATAATTTATAGTGTAAAAATATCGTGAGGATAAGATTGAAATCATGACCTTAACTATACATTTTTATGACAACAATCATAAATGTCATAAAATTGTCAGCTTTTTATATGATAGTATTTATCACGCACAAAAAACAAACGTTTTTATTTTAACCGTAAAAATCATTTTCTATTTTCAGCTTTTTCTATAACATGATAAAGGTCATATGCACGTCAGATTATTGTCATGAATTTGTCAGCCGTGCTATAATATTTTTGGAGTTCTAAATCAACAGTACTTTAATACAGTTTCAAATTAACTAAGTAAACTAATTTTTTTATGAAAAAAATTCCATTTATAAAAGCTGCCTCCATTTTCCTGGCCGTTTTAATTGTATCAGCATCCCTGCTTCAATGCACAAAGGATGAGGGTCTGGTAAAAGATTTGGACCGATCCTTTACCGGCACTTCTGATTCCAGTATTTATGCTTCGTTTTATGAGAGTAATACAATAAGCAAAACTGATGTAACGCCAGATGTAAATGACATCATTAAGTTAAGAAGTGTTCAAACCATTGTTCATGAATATTGCGCCACATCAAATTGCCACGGAGGCCCCATTGCCCCAAAATTTGATTCTTATGCAGATATAATGAAGTTTGTAACACCGGGTAATGCTGCCACAAGTAAATTATGGGATTACATTACTACCAATGATTTTAATAAAGCAATGCCGCCCATTAATTCTAATCATGAGTTAAATACTACAGACAAAACCCTTATCTATAACTGGATAACCAATGGTGCTAAAGAAAAACCAAACCTTGCTGATTTTAGACCGGCTGCTATATACCTTATAAGTACAGGATGTGGTTCTGCAAATTGTCATAACCAGGCTACTGCCACAGGCGGATGGGCAAAAAAAGGATTGCTGGGCACCTTAACAACTGCTGATACTACTACTTATGTATATATTAGCCCCACAACCGGCACGGGTACTACTTACTCCCTGCTTTCCAATGCAACATTGCGCAACCAGGTGTGGAATGCTTATAAAGACAGTGTGAAAAAATTCTATTCAGATTCTATTGCTTTTGCAAGCTTCAGGCCATGGAAAACTCTTACTTTACCTCGTTCTGCCTTAAGTACAAGGGGGCCATTACAAACTTATGACGATATACTATTGGATATTTTGGTTCCAAAAAGTGTTAGAAGTAATACAACTGTTCAATATACTAACCCTGTAACACTGGTTGATTATTATGCAAGAGCTAACCCATATAACGCAAACAGCACCATGATATCAAGGATAGATTCTACGATAATAGTAGCTAATCCATTTACCGGAATTTATAATGCTGCGCATCATGGCGATATGGCTTATGGAGATGGAGGTCTTAAATCAAGTGAAATAGCTCTTATTAAAGCATGGTATTTTGCGGACCCAAATATACCTGCAATATGGAAATATGGTTATGCAAATGCAGGCATATTTAAATACAGAAAAACCGGAACCATCATCAAACAATAAATAATACAATCATTCCAAAATTTCAGATATATGAAAAAAAGAATCATACTAACAGCCGCATTGACATCAATGGTTATTTACATGTTGTCGTCCTGTTATAAAAATAAAGAAGATATTCTTGCACTGCCAACCGTATCGTTCAGATCCGACATCGTACCTATTATGGTGGCTGGCGGTTGTGGTTGTCATAATAACGGACAGGCTCAGCGGGCCATCCAGTTTTCTAAAGCCGATACCATTTATTATGATGCCATTTTGGGAAGAGTAGGTTTATTTAATACATGGGTAAATGGAGGAACTCACCCCGGCCTGGGCGAAATTTATTTTAAACCCAACGAAGCAAGCCTGATTAAACAATGGATTAAAGAAGGTGCCAAAGATGATGGTGGAGGATGTACTGTAACCGGTGTTATTACCTACACACAAAACATTCTGCCACTTTACACTTCTTCCTGCAAAGGATCTACTTGCCATGCCGGTATTGCTGTAAACCTCGATTATGCTAAAATGGTTGCAACAAAATCAACCCTGGTAAATATGATGAACAGCAGTGGTAATAGCGGGCACCCCGGTGGCACGCTTAGTTTAAGCTCCTGCACAGTAAAACTATTTAACGAGTGGTTTGTACAAGGTCAACCACAATAATTACAATAACTATTTATTTAATCAATCTTATCAAATATAAATACAACTGATATGAAAAAAATATTTTTGCTTCTGGTTATCTTCCTGGGTTTCCTGGCGCCAATCATCGCCCAGGATTCAACAGAAACTCCTGAAGTGCCCAAACAGAAATTTGCGAGAGCTACTTTTAATGCAACTAAACTCATCAACTTTCAAACGACGGAAATTGTGAGCCCGGGAGCATTACAGTTTATGATCTCTCACCATTTCAGCAATATCTGGAACAAAGACGGAGGATCACAAAATGTTGCACAATTATTTGGCCTTAACTCCGGCGTGGCACATACCTATCTTTCTTTTGATTACTCTCCTACCACTTTTCTAAATCTTGGTTTAGCGGCTGCAGGAAGTTCTAAGTTTGAAGGTTGGGCTAAACTAAAATTACTTCGTCAGCAAACAGGCGTTAAGAATGTACCTGTATCAGTTGCGCTTTATACGATGGCTCATGTAAATGCAGCAAAAGATCCGGAAAATGGTTTTGTTGGTAATAAATTTTCTTACCTCACTCAATTGTTGATTGCACGTAAAATGTCTGACAAACTTTCGTTACAGCTTTCTCCCACCTGGATTCATTTCAATTTAGCTCCTTATGGTACTAATAACAGCAATGAAGTTTTTTCATTGGGCCTTGGCGCAAAATATAAAGTAAAAAGTAACTTAAACCTGACTTTTGAATATGCCCGTCAATTTAATATGTATGAAAATATCATAACAAAAAGCGGTGCCATTATAAACTATAACCCAGATTTATTGTCTGCAGGAATAGAGATTAATACAGGCGGCCACTTATTCCAGTTTTATATTGGAAGTACAACAGACGCTTCTAATATTGATCAGTTATCCAGAAATAACAGCAGCATAAAAGACGGTAATTTTGCAATGGGCTTTACCATTAACAGAAGTATGAATGTTAGAAAAGATAAGTAATGCAGATTTTGTTTTAATAATAAAAACCGGCCTGTTCTCAGGTCGGTTTTATTATAACTATTATTTTTTACCGGTTCTTAAATAAATGGTTGACTACAACATCCGGAAAGTAAGTGCAGCAAATTCTTCAATGCTCAAGGTTTCGGCACGCCTGTTAAAAAGCGGATCCTGCAATTCTTCTGCAGAAAATAAACTTTTTACTGCATTGCGCATGGTCTTACGGCGCTGGTTAAACGCTGTTTTTACCAATACCCAATAAGATCTTTCAGATTTATAATTCAACGCAGTTGTTTTGCGGGTAAGCCTTATAACCCCACTCATTACTTTTGGCGCAGGTGTAAAACTTTCGGCAGGTACATCAAAAAGATATTCAATATCATAATATGGTTGCAGCAATGCGCTCAACACTCCATAAACTTTATTGCCAGGTGCGGCGGCAGCTCTTAGCGCTACTTCTCTTTGAAACATGCCTATCACCACGGGCACTTCATCTTTCCAGTCTAATATTTTAAATAATATCTGGGTAGAAATATTGTAGGGAAAATTACCAATTACGGTAAAGGGTCCTTCAAAAGGTTTTTCTATATCTAAAAAACTTTGGTGTATGATCTTATCCTTTAAAACCGGGTATTTTTTTTGCAGGTAAGCCACTTTTTCTCCATCCAGTTCTACCGCTTTTAATTCTATTGCCGCAATGCCAAGCAGATCTTTTGTAAGCGCTCCTGCACCAGGGCCCACTTCCAGTAATTGTGTAAAAGGATGCTGCTGCAAAGCAGCTACAATTGCCTGTATAATTTTTTCGTCTTTTAAAAAGTGTTGCCCCAGCGATTTTTTTAATGTGTACATGTGCCGGCAAAGCTACAGGAAAAAGGGTTAAGGGAATTTGTACCGATTTGATTTATAAATCAACCCAATGCTTTTCTATCGGTATTTACCAAACCCCTACCGCACAAAAACTATAAGTAATTTAAGTCAGCACATCCCGATAGAATCCTACCGTGTGGACACATCTTTGATGTGAAAAAATTGGAACACAGATGATATGGATCAACCTGCCTGCCGGCCTTTAGGTTTGACCGATGAACAAAGATTTTTTCTGCAAAGCAGAAAAATTAGGATTGTTTTGGTGATCCAACATCCTGCGAAGCACGATTATCATGTGCTTATACAATTTAAAAAATCTGACTCCTGGGTTAGTAAAGAGTTTAAACAAATATAAAATCGTATAAATCCATCCAGTCCGTGTCATCCGTGTTCCTTTTGTATTTGTGTCCACACGGCAGGATAGAATCGGGAGCCTAAAATAAAATTCCGTTTGGTATTATAATCAGGCATACAAAAAAGCCCTTCTTTGCAGAAGAGCTTTATTGCGTTTGAGTTTAAGAGGGATTTAATTTTGTATGATCAATTTTGAGGTGAACAAATCATTATCGATTAGTACCTGAACATTATAAACTCCATCACTATACTTAGATAAGCCGGTTAGTGGCAGGCTATTATTTCCTTTAAATGCTTTCACTTTTTGAGTGTGCACCAACCTGCCGGTAATATCTTTTATTGATATTGTTACTACTGTTTCTTTTTCTGAATAAAAACGAACAGATGTAATATCATTGGCAGGGTTAGGATAAATACTTACAGGAATTTTTATACTGCTTTTTCTAATCAGCACTACATTACTGTATACCTCCTGGCCATTTTTTGCAATCACTTTTAAGCGATAAAAAATAAGATCACTGTTAATGGAGCTGATATTATCAAATCCTGAAAATTGCTTAAGTTGATCTAATGGCATATCCGCAGACTGCATGTCAATTTTTTGAAAATGAATATTATCAGTGCTTCTTTCTATTTCAAAAACATTTAATGCCATGGTAGATATTATACCCCAGTTAAGGCTCACATTGTTTTTATTTTCTGCCCCATTTAACTGCAGGTATTGCAATGGCAAAACATAACTTACATAACGCCAGTCTCTTTCGGGTTGTGCCGGTGCAAACTTTTGCACGGTTGCCCTTGTTCCTGGTGTAGGATCTCCTGTAAGACTGCCACCAGTACCCATATAAATCGAAGTACCTTTTAAATTTGTAGCAGAATTAATCAGATCAAAACGATCATCCAGGCCATCGCCATCTGTATCAATACCCATTGGCGTTACATTTTCATCTGCAATGCCATTGTTATTATAATCATGTCCTTCAGTAATATCCGGAGCACCGTCAGAATCTGTATCAAGATCTAAATAATCCGGAATGCCATCTAAATCTTTGTCGGCCAAAAATATTCCTGCACCTCCAAAAGTAGCTGCAAAAGGAGCAAGGTCGTATGCATTATCTAAACCATCATTATCCGTATCAAGGTTAGTAGCGAATTTATACCCTAAAGTGGTTTGTCCTTCTATATTATCGGGGATGCCATCGCCATCGCTGTCTATATCCATAAAATTGTAGTTAGCATCGCCATCAGCATTTAGCAGGTTAAGTGCAGGTAACAGATGCAAAGCAGTATTCCATCCATCTGCACTTATGGCTCCATCAATGAATCCATTATAATCTGCATCTGCAAAACCAGCCTCAATCACATCTACAATTCCATCCATATCGCTGTCTATATCATATGCATTCGGCCTTCTGTCATTATCAAAGTTTTTAAACGGATAACTGTCTGCACGGCCATCGTTATTAATATCTGCACCTGTGCGTAATAAACCTGTTGCATTAATATAACTATCGTGCAAGCCATCTCCATTCACATCCACGAATGCATCAATGATCGCATTGTTATTGGCATCGGGTCCACCGGCTTCCACCACATCCGGGATACCATCACCATCACTATCAAGGTCAATGGCATTTGGCTTTGTATCGTTATCAAGATTTACAGCACCAAGGCCAAGGCCTGAGTTAGCAGCTCCTGTATTATTTGCATCTACGTTCTGACTCAATCCATCGCCATCTGTGTCTGTAAAA
>JBBRFX010000198.1:0-6231 GCA_038241275.1 Chitinophagales bacterium | reverse complement strand
AAGCGTAAAAATATGAAAGGAGACTCGGAGAGTATTCAGGGGATGGGGCAGTAAGGTAATTAAAAAGCCAGCACCCGAAATAAAAAGTTGTTGAAAGATTATGGATATGATTTACAACTACATCATAAATAGATAAAATATTATTTTTTTCTTGCAACCAGTACATAGTTAAGTGTAAGTACCGGATCAAAATATTTCTTATCAAGAAATATAGCTAACCTATTTATAACTGCCGTGAAATGAAGATTTATGAATAAAAACTTCAGACCCTTTACAAATAAGTTTTTCTTTTTAAATGTGGAATAAATCATATTAATATTCATTTGCAGTATTGCAGCCCATTTACCCCCATTAGGCAAAATTTCTATTATTTCTAATTGATGCCTATCACACAATTCCTGTAACCCATATTTTGTAAATCTGAAAAAATCGTAGGGCTCTTCATGTAATTCCCAACAGAAAGGAACTGATAATATAAATATTCCTTTTGGTTTCAACACCCTATTACACTCCTTCATCATAAGATCAGTATTGTCTACATGTTCCATCACCTGGGTACTAAATACTGTTTCAAATGATTCATCCATTGCATCTATGCATGTTGCTTTACAAAGTATATCCACTTTGTTGTCGCTACTTTGTATAACATCACAACCAATATAATTTTCATCAGAATTGTTGAACAAAGATTTATAAGGTTTATTACCACAACCAACATCCAGAATTTTTCCAAACGCATATTTAGAGATAGCCATTTTTAGATCTCTAATTAAAAAAAACATAACGATATAGTCTGAGGCATTTTTACTGATATTGATGCTATTTAATCGCCTAAGATTGGATACTCTCATTTAGTTAGCTTTAACCATTTTTTTAAGCGATATAATTTGAACTTTATAAATCCGGAAAAGGATTGAAGTTGATTGGCTTCATCAACATATGCGAAGTATTTTTCCGGATGAATCCTTAGAAGAAACGAGGGGTTAGTATTCTCTAATGAAAGCTTTAATTGTGGAAAATCTGCGACCTTACTTTTTTTTATAAATAGCAATACATTTTGGCGATACCAATATTGAATTCCTTTATCATTCCAAATAATTGGTCTTATATAATCTACCGGAACATAGTCATGAGTTAGGAATTTTTGTGCCCAGTATTCCGGCATTTGTTCGTTGATATGATAGGTACCAATTTGGCCAACTATTGCAGCAGAAAATAATACTACATCACTGGCATCTACAAGATTTTTCACAAAAGTATCAGAACAATTTTCAGGAATATGTTCAGCTACTTCAAGTGTCATAACCAGATCAAACTTTCTACCTAAAGTTAATGGTAATTTCAGATCAGCAATCTTAAGATATTTCTTATCTGTCTGGAACATTTCTTCAGTAACGTACGGTCCTTCATAACCTAAAAGGTCATTCACATTCAGATCATCATCCCAAACTTTTAGCCAATAACCAACACCACATCCAATATCTAAAACAGATTTTGGATTAAAAACATCATTAACAATTGGCAAAATTTTTTTTGCAGACAAATACGAGCCATCTTGCTGTTCTGCATAAAATTCTTTATCGTAATATTTTACTTCTTTCATAATCAGATACCGTCGATTATTTTATTTTTACTTAGTAATTTTTGATATTGCTTATTAAACCATGCAATCATACTCAACTTAATTATAAAATGAATAGGATTTGGCTTGAATCTTATAAGCACAAACTCTGTTATATGTTGATGCCCTAAATAAGCAGGATATTTTTTGTGAAGGTAGGCTGTAAGCCTATTTCTGTTCTCATAATTATTCCTGATAATACCAGACATTTGATTGGGGTATACCCTGTACTTAAACCCTATTTCCGGTATATAATGGAATTTCTTCCCAGCAATTGCTATCCGCAACCACATTTCCCAATCTTCCCATCCACCTTTCATTTCAGTATCATAGCCTCCTACTTCATCCAAAACAGATTTTCTAATCATTGCACAGGCATCAATATAATTTGCAATCAACAACCTTTGCAAATTAAATGGCCCCACATCCCACCTGCCAGATTTATTTCCAAAATATTCAGCATCACTATATACAACAGCTATTTCCTGATCTGCCTCAAAGGATTTAACAGCTTGTTCAATGTAACTTTTTTCAATAGTATTATCTGCATCCAGCATTAGAATTAAACTTCCTCCTGCATTTAATATGCCTGTATTTCGGGCAGCAGATAAACCCTGGTTTGCCTGATCAATTATCCTATACTTCTTTGCCCGGTAAATTTCTAAAGCTTCAAGGGTTTCATGATGAGTAGAACCATCATTTACAATAATTACTTCATAGTCGGGACTTAAAGGATCTAAATTTGAAAGCACTTCCGGCAGATAGTGACCATGATTATAACATGGAATGATAATAGAAACTTTTGGAGACAAATTTAAAAATTTTTGTAAAACAAAAATATCCCATATTTAACTTGCTGCCAAGTTTGATTTCTATTTATTCCAGTTCAAATCCAAACCACATAACTTTAAGCAAAACAACTTTTACAGCAACAATAAAATTATATTTAAAAAACTTAATAGTAATAAGTTTGCAAATAACTTCAACTTCAGGTAATTTATAACTTAATCAATGTCAGAAATAAGAAAAAGAAGTTTAAAAGCGGCCACATGGATTTATGCAGGTTTTATCATTGGTGCTATTAACACTTATTTCCTTACCCATAAAAACTGGTTTGAACCTAATCAATACGGTCTCACTCAGAGTTTGATACAGATTGGGCTGCTCATCTTTGCCTTTTCTACGTTTGGCGTTACTTCTTTTCTGTATAAATTTTTCCCTTATTACGAAGATAATACCCAACCTAAAAATAATGATATATTAAGCCTTGCATTGCTGGTATCCATAGCTGGGTTTTTTATTACGGCTGCCAGCGTATATTTTTTTCAACCATTGATCATTCAAAAATTCAGCACCAATTCCCGTTTGCTGGTTGAATATTTTTATTGGACATTGCCTTTTGGTTTTTTTATTCTCTTGTTCAATATCCTGGAAGCCTATTCCTATGGGTTTCATAAAGGAGTACTCACAAGTCTTTTAAAAGAAACTGTTCTGAGACTTTACACCCTTGTAATAGTACTATTAAAGATTTTTAACCTCATCAGCTTTCACACATTTATCATATTGTTTTGTTTCCAATATGCAGTTATTTGCATTATACTGGCCGTTCATTTATACCAGGAAGGTAAATTATGGCTGAGTTTTAATATCAGCAGGGTAACCATAAAATTTCGAAAAAAGATCATCGCTATAATGCTGCTTACCTACATGGTTATTATTGTGGGTACGCTAAGAATTAGTATTGATGCGATAGTGCTTGCTTCAAAAATCAGCCTCGAAGCTGTGGGCATATTTGGGTTTGCAGCCTATATGGTAGCATTACTGCAAGCACCCTTTAGAAGTATGCTGGCCGTAACTATCCCCATTTTATCCAGGGCATGGAAACAAAAAGATCATAAAGAAATCAGCCGTATTTACAAACGTTCCTCTATCAATTTACTCAGTTTTGCCCTATTCGTTTTTTTCTGCATCTGGCTAAACTATAACCAGGCAATTGAATTTTTTGGTATCAATCCAAAGTACCTTGATGCCCGTTGGGTATTCTTCTTATTAGGCATCGTTACTATTATAGAAATGGGAACCGGAGTAAACGGCCAAATTATCGGAACATCTACTTACTGGAGGTTTGAACTTTGGACAAGCCTGCTGCTTACTGCTCTCATTATTCCCCTGAGTTATTTTCTCACCGTTCGTTATGGATTAATTGGCCCCGCTATTGCCAACCTGGTTTCATTTAGTGTTTATAATTTTGTGCGGTATATGTTTTTGTGGAAGAAATTTGCATTGCAGCCCTTTTCCATTAAAACCCTGGAAGTAATTTTGATAGCCACAGGATTATATGCTATCATCTACTTACTTTTTAACCAAATGCATGGGTTTGCAGGAATGGTATGCAGAACCTTTTTCTATTCAATCGTATTTATGATCACCGTATATTTCAGAAATATATCACCAGATGTAAAACCTATAGTATTTTCGGTTTTAAGCAAACTGAAACTCAACAAAAAAAATTAAGCAGGCAAAATTTTTCTGATTATACAGCAGCCAATTCTAAAAAAAGTTTAAGCGCCGTTTTCTTTTTTTCATCCAGCCTGTAATCAATATTATTGGTATAATAATACTGCATATCGTATTGAGGAAAATTGACAGATTTAACTATTTCACTGATATGCTCAAGCCCCTGGGAAGTGGTTTGGTTAAATGAAGTAACAAAATCAGCGGGTAATTTTTTATTAGCTATCCACGCTGCAAAAACAAATGGCAGGCCGGTCATCTGTTGCCAGGCTTCTGCCAAATCAAAGATATAAGTTGATTGAGAACGTTGCAGCAGTGCCCGGTCTCCTATCACCAAACCGGCTGTGATGTCTCTAATATTTTGCTGGTAGCCATTACTGGTATCTATTAATACAGGATCAATTTTCCAATATTTTTTCAATAAAATTTTTAGCAATGCTGCAGAAGTACGGCTTTGGTAATCTACCAGTATTTCTTTTATTTCATTTATTGGCACATCACTAAACAAACATACACTTGCTACCGGCTGGCTGGCTCCTATACAATAGTCAGAAATAATATAATGTTCTTTCATTTGGGGAATAACGGCCACCGGTATCAGTCCAATATCAATTTCATCATTCAGCAGCATCGCTGCAATCTTTGCCGGGTAATCAGATATTAAAACTATTTGCTCTTTCATCGCCCCATTTTCAAAACCATATACCAGTGGTTTTGTATTTAAATAACTCACTGCGCCCACCCTTATTTTTTGTTCCAATACCTTTCGTTTAAATTTGCGCAAAACTACTTTAATCTCAACTAACAAAATGCAACTATCTCCTCTTACTGCCATTTCCCCTGTTGATGGGCGTTATAACAAAGCCACCAATCAACTGGCCGCTTATTTTTCGGAATATGCACTCATTAAATACAGGCTGCACGTAGAGGTAGAATATTTTATCCTGTTGGGTGAAAAGAAATTTTTTAAAAATAGTGCCGCCCTTAATAAACAGTTAAGACAGCTTGTAAACGATTTTAGCCTGGAAGATGCCACGGTTATTAAAAATACCGAAGCCATTACCAATCATGATGTGAAGGCAGTTGAATATTTTTTAAAAACCAAATTAGATGAACTGGGCGCAGGAGCTCATAAAGAATGGGTACATTTTGGCCTTACATCGCAGGACATCAACAACACCGCTATACCTATGCTTTGGAAAGATGCAGTTGAACAGGAATACCTGCCATCTGTGATCAACCTGCAGCATCATTTATTCAAACTTGCCAAACAATGGGAAAATATACCAATGTTGGCCCGCACACATGGGCAAGCGGCATCACCCACAAGACTGGGCAAGGAGTTAATGGTTTTTGTAGAGCGGCTGGAAAATCAAATTCAATTATTTAGCTATATTCCTTTTAGCGCCAAATTTGGCGGTGCCACCGGAAACTTTAATGCGCACCATGTGGCCTACCCAAAATTTAAATGGCTGAAATTTGCAGATGAGTTTGTAGAAAACAAACTGGGTCTTCAGCGCCAGCAATACACCACACAGATAGAACATTATGATACCCTGGCTGCTCATTTTGATGCCATTAAAAGAATAGGTGGTGTCCTCATTGATTTTTGCAGGGATATCTGGACCTACATCAGTATGGATTATTTTAAACAAAAAACTAAAAAAGGCGAAGTGGGCAGTAGTGCAATGCCACATAAGGTAAACCCTATTGATTATGAAAATGCAGAAGGCAACCTGGGTATTGCAAATGCATTGCTGGAGCACCTTTCAGCAAAACTGCCCATCAGCCGCCTGCAAAGAGATTTAACAGATAGTACGGTGCTTAGGAATATTGGAGTGCCAATGGCACATATTTTAATTGCCATCAAAGCAATTGAAAAAGGTCTTGATAAACTAATCTTAAACGAACAAAAGCTAAAGGAAGACCTCGACAATAACTGGGCAGTAGTGGCAGAAGCCATTCAAACTATTTTGAGACGGGAAAATTATCCTGCCCCTTACGAAGCACTAAAAGATTTGACAAGAGGTAAAAATAAAATTGATAAAAAAGCAATACATGAGTTTATTGCATCACTAAAAGTGAGTGCTGCGATA
>JBBRFX010000197.1:0-6304 GCA_038241275.1 Chitinophagales bacterium | reverse complement strand
ATAAAACACAGGGCACTTACTGCAATGGAAGAACAAACCAATATGCAGCTTGATCAGATACGCAAACAAATAGAACTGCTGGCACAGCAGGCACAGGAAATTCAAAACCGAAAAGAATTGTCTATGATGATTTACGGAGCCAAACTGTCTTTTAAACCCAATATTGGCCAAACCTATTTCCTGTATATAAAACAGGATGATAGTTTTGTATTATCTATGGTATCTCCAAAAGAATGGGGAAACGGGCCTTTTAAAAAGTTTGAAGCTGCAGTAAGATTACTGGCAGATCATACATGGATTGAAGTATAAATTATTTAAAATATAACCATCCGAATTAAATCTAAACAACAATTTGGTCCCGATGCATGGATAGATACAAATGAAAATGATGAGATTGAATTAAGTTATGGCCTTGGAGTAGGTTTAATAAACACTCCTTATGGCAAAGCTTTTTTTAAGGAAGGTCACGACGAAGGCTGGGGACATTACAGTATTTGTTTTCCCCCAAAAAAAAATTGCCATTATTATTATGACCAATAACGACAATGGTGAAAGTATTTTTAAAGAATTGCTGGCTGCAGCAATCGGCGATGTGTTTACCCCATGGAAGTGGCAAAACTATGTTCCTTATCTTCAAAATAATTAAAGCATCGGCACAAAGTTGGGTAAATTAAAAACGCACATTGAATTTTTTCAATGTGCGTTTTTAATTCTTAAGAATGAATATTTTAAAAAGCCAATTTCTTATTGCTTAACCATGACAGATTGATCTCTTCCGGAACTTTCATACGTTCTGCAATTTTTTTATAACGTGCCCCAAGCGTACATAAATAATCCTGTGCCTTAGCTGCTCCGTCTTTTAAACCGGTTAATGATTCTATTTTCCAAAGTGCTACCAGGTGATCTATAATGTTGGCATAATCCCAGGTAGTGTACACCCCAATCTTTTGGGTAATGGCAGAAAAATCATTGAAAATATTAGGATTCTTTGCACCATCCGCCATCAATATGGCAGGCATTACAATTTGTTTGCGCATCATCTGTTCAAAAGATTTTAATCCACCACTGGGATCAATTTCAAATATTTTAGACATAAAAGATTTATACGCTTTTTCATGTCTTGCTTCATCCCCGGCAATTGTTTTGCAGATTCTTGATAAATTATTATCTCCTGCTTTATCGGCCAGTTTACCGGTGTTTACATGAGATATTTTAGTAGCCCTTTCCTGAAACGAAGTATATACCATTGCCTGGTAAGGGTCATTGTTGGTTTTAGGATTAAACCCATTATAAATTAAACGGTGAATGGTTTGTTCCACTTCTTTCATATCGCAGCGGCCGGTGAGATAAAGATATTTGTTTAATAAATCGCCGTGCCTGTTTTCTTCCGCCGTCCATGCCCTGCTCCATCTTACCCAGCCATTGGTACTCGTAAGCTCCCTTTCTTCATTCACCATCAGGTTAAAATAAGTTTGATAGCTTGGCAAAGCTTCCTCGGTAATCATATTGCCCACCAGTGAACTGATTACACTGTCCGGAATACAATCGCTGCGTTCCCTCAACTTTACAATTTCTTCCATAGCATCCGGCTTTGTAAGATCCGGTAAAAAATCAGTAGGCTGCCAGCAATCATCAGGGTCTAAAAGGGTTGTTTCCACAGTTTGTGCAACAAACCCCTCTAACATCCCAATTACTTCCATGTTCTTTGCTATTTCGTTTTGTTCTTTATCCATCCGCTATAATGCTTATTAAATGATGTGAATTAATATGTATGATTGATAATGTAGATATTAGCTAATTAAATAGCATAATAAATGTATTTGCAACTTTCTTTTAAAATTGAGCAAATATAAGTGCAATAGGCTTACAACAAAATCCTTCATCCAATGTTTATGTAAAGTGCAAATTTTACGCCAGCATCTTTTAGTGAAATGATACCTGCAAGTAGGCAGCTATCTGATATTTTTCCTTATATTCCCCTTCTTCTTTAATTCAAACGTTAGCCTATTTAAAAATGCAAAGCATTTTAAAGCTTGCAATGTTTAATAAAACAAATCAATGCGTAAAGGAAAATTTAAAATATTGGATAAAAATAGGCATGATGAAGATTTGAAATTCTTTTATGTGTGCTTGAAAACAGTAACGGCTGTAGAAAACGTAACGGCTGCACCGCTACAACGGGCAGTTATCAAATAACTGCTGCAGAAAATATGTTTGCTGTGCAATCCAAAACGGGAGGCTTTAAAATTCAATCTCTTTTTTAAACAAAAAATTAAACAAAGGAATTATAATAACAAAGACATGCAATAAAGCTCTTAAGCAACTGTGTTTAAGGATTTCATAATTCTTTAGCAAGAGCCATTTTTTAAGTAGCTCTTTTTTTATATTTAAGTTACTAAAATAACTATCCATTGCTTTTATAATGCCCCTTAATAAATATTAGTGTGACCCAGGTACAAATTGAGATAATCATCTGCAGCTTGCTTGTTGATGCTATAATATCTTATGCTATCTTTTACCAGTAGCGGAAACCTATTGGCCTTATGCAGGTTTATTTTATACCACTGCAAGAAGGCAACGACCCTGTTCTTCACCTTTGTACTTTCTATTACAATTGCCGAAGAAGCGGGCTTAGCGCTTAGTTTTTGCGCAAATGTATTAGCGATTTCGGCGCAAAATATAACCAGGCTGAGCAGGCAGGCCATTAAGGTTAGTTTACCTTTCATGATAATTTATTTTTTAGAAGATGAATCCGCAATTACGGGCCGGGTATTCACTTTGTGATCATATAACCACTCTACTACTTTATAAAAGTCGGCAGGCATGGTAACTTGTGTTTCAGCAGCGTCGTTTCGTATCGTGGTGATGATAGTTTGCATGCTATTGCCATCTATAGTTGTGTAAGTATAATCAGCATTTGCTTTTTCTAAAAGATACCTGACCAGCCGCCAAACTTCTTTCCAATATGGGCTGCTGCGGGCATTATTTGCTGCAAACATTACTGGTGTGAGATCGCCATTATTAAGTGCTTTCGCATTTACATCGGCACCTTTATTAATGAGCAGTATGGCAACATCCGTGGCTTGCCGGCTGGTACTAATTGCTTCAAATAAAACAGGATCATTGTTGGCAAATCCATACGTATTCGGATCGGCGCCATGCTCCAGCAAGAGGGAAACAAGAGACGAATCGGCATTGATGACAGCCTGCGAAAGCGCAGGAGTAGCGGCTGCCCCATTGGCTAACAAAATTTTAATACAGCTCGTATTGGCTCTATCCGATTTTTCTACTTTCCTTAGTTGCACCCGCAAAGCAAACTGGAGATAAGTGGGTAGTTCAAGATCAGTATTGCTGCGCACATTCAGATCCTGGTCTTTTATCAGCTCTGTCAATAGGGATGTATCGTTGTGTTCTATTGCTGCTGCAATACTTCGTTGCATTTTATCTTTGTAATAGTATGCTGCCAGGGTTTGATTTTTCTTAAGCGAAGGCAGGTGTTTTGAAACCACGATACATATAGTTGTAACAAGTGGCAGCATGGCAAAAAAGCCTGCGAAAATAAGAGCTGTTGCAGAATTTCCAAACCTTAGCGGAAGAGCGGCTAAAAGAATTACCAACAATCCTGCGGCGGCCAGGATAAACATCCAGCCTTTTTCCTGGTAATCTACTTGCTTACCGCTGTTTAAAATAAAATAGGCGGCTATAAAAACCAGGAGTGCGACTGTATTGAGACCTATGAGGCCCCAGAGTATTTTAATCATAGTAAACAATTCATTTTTTTTCAGGAGACCGGCTCACTTTATCAATCAACGAATCCCTTAGATCCATCAGGTCAAAAAGTATTCTGCCAGCCATGGCATCCTTGAATAATACTGACTGTGGCGCTTCTCCAAAATGCAATCCATGCGTTGTAAGAAAATTTATTCTTGCCATACCATTGGCTGGCGCAGGCAACCGGGCCTCTTTCCATGGACCAATTTTTTCCACAACCCGCATGCCTTCATACAAAATATCTTCTATCCTGTCATCCAGTGAATCGTCTGCGGTTTGCCAAATAATAGCCCTGCCAGAATAATTATAATATCGTGCAGAGTGATCAGCATATATGGCCAGCAGATCAACACCCCCGGGCATGGCTACTTCCAATATAATCCCCAGGACTTCCAGTTTTCCTTCAGCCGGAATTCCTAATTCATTTAAAAAGAAATAGGCTTGCAGGTATTGCCTGGACTCAAGATCCGGCAGGGCAATAATGTGTTGAAGCTTTTCAATGGCTTCCTGCATAGCACCACGCTTGATAGCTTCCTCAGCGTCTTTGAAGAAACTCCAGGGGATATCGGCACTATTTACATTGGCCCAGTAGTTCAGTGGCAGGTCACCAAACAATGTATCCCTAATGGATGAATTTTCTACCGGGTTCATTAATTTTTTAGACAACATTTTAATTTTTTATTTGAAATAATCATTGATACATACCCTTACACTATCGTTACAAATCATTAAACCCCTTTGCCAGCTCTGATTTTTTTGATACGGGCATAAGGATATAATCATTGGGCAAAAACCAACCTACTTGTTGCATGAGATGGTCAAGCTGAGCACCATCTGGATAATTTTCGGGAGCAATGTTTAGTGCCAGTCGGCGTGCGGTTTGGCCTTCCTCATAGGAACTAACCAACATAACTGCCGGCTTTCTGATGCCCTTACTTTGCAGAAATTTCTTTAAAGCATTCCTGGTATGTCCAGGCAAATACGTTTGTGAGGGCTGCCCAATCATCACCTGCTGTTCCTGGGTTGTTTTTCCTACATTGCCATTAAAGGCTACACTTTTAATAGCAGCGCCTGCAATGGGCGATTTAAACCTGTTATTGATATGAAAATTCACGATATCGCCATAAGTAAATACCCAATCTGCAGATTTATCCTCGGCGGGATTGAAGACTACCCCCCAGCCTTTCTCCAATAAAAAATCATCTTTCATATTTTGTATGCAGAAAGATTCAAAGGGTTGGTTTTCTTGCGGCGACCGTAAGATAAAGTAAGGGAAACCATCCGGGCCCGTTAGCAACTGAGGCGTGCCACCCGCAAAGCTGGCATTGGCAACGTTGTCATAAAATGTATGATACCAGTTGGCATCACGGTCATCTCTTGGAACTTTTAAAAGCGCTACTACCTGGTAAGTTTTGTTGATGTCACATTCAGTCCTGTTTGACCGTGCAGGAACCGGCTGTTTTACTCCTTTTTTGGAAGTCCGGAAAAATTTTAAAAAGTTCATGATGGAAAATATATTTTACTTCTTTTTATATTCAAATAATTCACAGCGAAACAAGACTGCATGGCTTCGCACTGCCCATGCGAATAGCATTTTAGAACCTGGCTTTTATTCAGAAAGTTTTTGCAGGGAATGTTGGGGGAAGATGAAATGGTGCAATTTGAAACGCTTCAAACAATGCTATAAAGCAACATTTATTTAAGCTGCACCTGGGGCAACTTGTATTGTGCCACCTGATTTACAAGGTCTTTCCTTTTTATTTTTAGTACACTCAAAAACGTTGTCGCCTCTTTGCCATAAGCTCTTGTACTTATGCCGAATAACAAAACGATTTTTATCCCAGTCTTGCTGGTAAAACTGCTGTATCTGTATACATTTCTCTCAATAACAGCTATACTGCCATCCGGCGCATTTGCACTGAGCAAGAAATCGAGCATATACTCACCAGTGCCGGCATTCCTGATGACTTCATACTGAATTAAGGGATTGGTTTCCTTCATTTTTTTAAGCTCCACTACTTTTGCAGCCAGCAAGCTTTTGGTATCCTTGTTACCGGTGACAACATCCAGCAGAAGCATAGATTTGTAACTATCCGGGTTAACTCCCTTTGCAAGGTATTCCTGTTTAAAAAAATCTGCCGACGGATGTGCACTCCAACTCAAGAAATAACTGCTGCTGTTAAATTGCAGAGGGCCGGGCACCGACAGAAAGTCTTGTACGGGCTTTTTGTTTTGACATGCTGCATGGTAAGTGCACAATCCGGCCAGGGCGGTAACGAGCATGAATCGTTGTAAGGTTCTTAACATGATTATTTACTTTTTAAATCATAACAGTACACTCGAAAATTTCTGGAGGTTAGGCCGGGTCATTTAATGAAAATTAAAATACTGCTGCGTCTCTGATGCATCAGCATCATGCAAACCAAAATATTTTATTTTGCTTTTATACTTGCGAAGCGCTGAATGATGTTAGGGCTGTCAAAATATTGCTGCGTCTCTGGTAGAACCTTGCAAACCAAAATATTTTAAGCTA
>JBBRFX010000196.1:0-6310 GCA_038241275.1 Chitinophagales bacterium | reverse complement strand
GCTCGTACTTTTTTTATCTGGCATGGTTTTATCTGCGTATTTTGCACAAATATAATTCTATTCACGGTTCAATATTTTATGATTCCATTCTTAAGGTCTTTAATAAGTTCAACTACTTTAACGGTATTAAATTTCCGTTATATATTTTTAAATGGAGTATGCCTGGTTTTTACTTTAAATTTTATTGCCTGCCATAGCACCGATCCTGCTGACAGCAATAAAATGAAATCAAAGGTTGTTAATTCCATAGATTTACCTGCCCCAGCTATGATCAGTGATGCTGAAAAAACAAAACTTCATGATGCCTGTGAACTTTGGTATGATACTGTTTTAAAACACGGATCCTTTAATGGGGGCATGCTTGTAGCCAAAGCTGGAAATATTGTTTTTGAGCAATACAATGGCACCAATCCGCTGGGCAGCAAAGATTCTATTAATGATCAAACAGCATTTCATATTGCTTCTGTAAGTAAAACCTTTACTGCCATGGCAGTTTTAAAACTGGTAGAAACAGGTAAGCTGCATCTGGAAGATGAATTCAGTAAATACTTTCCAACATTTAACTATCCCGGAATTACCATTCAAAGCCTGCTGAGCCACCGAAGTGGTTTGCCCAACTATCTATATTTTATGGAAGACCTGGGTTGGAATGATACAATCAACATAAAAAATGAAAATGTTTTTGATTACCTGGTAAACCGAAAGGCAGAAATAAAAAACATTGCACCCCCTAATACCCGCTTTAATTATTGTAATACCAATTATGCATTACTTGCACTATTGATTGAAAAAATTTCAGGCATCTCATATCCACAATACATTCAGCAAACTTTTTTCACTCCTTTAAATATGACAAATAGTTTTGTGTTTACTCCGGCAGAGAGCAAACGGGCATCCCCAAACTACGATTGGCGTGGACAGGTAATTGTTAATAACTACCTTGACTATGTATATGGTGATAAAAATATTTACTCCACCCCCCGTGATTTGCTCATCTGGCACAGGGCACTCAGCAGCAATTTGCTATTTAACACAGCCACATTACAGGCCGCTTATCAACCTTACAGCAATGAAAGGCCGGGAATTAAAAATTATGGGCTAGGATGGAGAATGAATATTTATCCCAACGGAAAAAAAGTAATCTTTCATAATGGATGGTGGCATGGAAATAATGCGTCTTTTATAAGACTACTCGATGAAGACATCACTATCATTGTACTTGGCAACAGGTACAACCGTGGAATTTATAAAGTCTATAAATTGATCAATTCTTTTAGCAACTACTTTGAAGTTTTAGAAGTAGAAGAGTAAATTTTTTATAAATAAGAATTTCAATATCGATGCTTTCCCCTTTTTTTGCGGCTTTTGCAGGTTTTCCACATAAATGTGCAATACTAATGCAAAATAAATGCAGGTTTTTGCAATATTTAACTTTACTTTAGTTGTACAAACTATTTTAAATGCTTAAAAGAGAAAGACAAGCCTATATATTGCGCCAGGTAAACCTACACAATAAGGTATTGTCTAACAGCCTAAGTACAGAAATGGATGTATCGGAAGATACCATCAGAAGAGATTTACATGAATTATCAGAAACGGGCAAACTGATAAAAGTACATGGCGGCGCTTTATCCCCTTCCTTTAACAAAATTGCATTCCCTTTAAATAATGTATATGCCCAAACAAATAAAAGAATCATTGCTCAAAAAGCGATATCACTTATAAGTGATGGCATGTTTGTTTTAACCAGCGGAGGTACTACTATTATTGAACTGGCACGAGCCCTGCCACAGGCATTATCTGCCACGTTTATTTCTGGCAGCATACCCGCCATTGTAGAATATATGAATCACCCGACCATTGATGTAATTGTATTGGGCGATAAAGTTTCTAAAGTTTCAAAAATAACGATTGGAGCCGATGCACTTTCACGCATTAAAAACCTAAAGGCAGACATCTGTTTTTTAGGCATCAATGCCATAGACCTTGAGCATGGAATAACAGATAATGACTGGGATGTAGTGCAACTAAAACAACAAATGATTGCATCATCGCAAAAAGTAGTTTGCCTCACTATTTCAGAAAAAATAAACAGCATGCAGCCTATTCATGTTTGCGCTGTCAATAAGATAGACATACTGATAACAGAACTGCCGGCCGATGATCCGGTGATGATGCCATATGTAGCGGCAGGAATAACTGTATTATAAAATAATTTATCCAATATCATACAATAAAATCGATTGCTATTTTTTAATTTAAACAAACAAAAAAGATTGTTATGAGAAAAATTCTGCTATTAATGCTTTTTCTGGGCAGCTTGCTGTTGTACACCAGGCCTGCATTGGCCCAGCAAAAAACAGTTACGGGAACGGTAATTGGAGATGATGATAATGATCCGTTAAGGGATGTTACAGTGACTGTAAAAGGAACCCGATTAGCCACAAAGACAAACCAGGCAGGTTTTTACAGCATCAATGCCAGTAAAGGCCAGGTATTGGTATTTACTTTTATTGATTATGTTAGAAAAGAAGTTACTGTAGGTGACGATAACAACTTAAATCTTCGTATGGTGCAAGCCAGGAAAGAGCTAGGCGAAGTTGTAGTTACTGCTTATGGTACTAAAAAAAGTAAAAGAGAATTAGGTTATTCAGCCCAGGATGTAAAAGGCGATGAAATTGCCCAAACACAAAGAGACAACTGGATAAATGCTTTGGCTGGCCGTGTAGCTGGTGCAAATATTACACCTACTTCCGGCACACCAGGAGCTTCTACATCTATCGTATTGCGTGGTGCTGTTTCTTTGGGCGGAAACAATCAACCCCTTTTTGTTGTGGATGGTGTTCCCTACGATAACCAAACCATGAACCAGGAAAATCTTGCTTCTGGTAATTCGGTAGCGTTGGGTAACCGAAATTCTGATTACACTAACCGTGCTGCAGATATAAACCCGGAAGATATTGAATCGGTAACCATTTTAAAAGGTCCTGAAGCTACTGCCTTATATGGTTCTGATGGTGCTTCGGGTGCTATTGTAATAACAACAAGAAAAGGTAAGTCTGGCAAAGCCAGCGTAAGTTATGGTAATTCTTTTCGTATGGAAAAAGTATATCGTTTTCCGGAAATTCAAAGTACTTATAGTAGAGGCCTAAATGGTGTTTATGATCCTAATGCTACAGTTAACCCTTATGGTGCAGGGCAGCAGTTTGCTTACTTTGGACCAAAATACCCTGCGGGTACAAAATTATATGACAATATAAATGCGTTTTTCAAAACAGGTTTTACTCAAAGACATAATGTTAATGTAGAAGGTGGGTCTGATATTTCTACTTATAGATTGTCTGCAAATTATATGGATCAAACTGGTATTGTTCCAAACACAAGTTTTGAAAGTATTTCTATAAGATTAAGTGGCACGGCAAAATTGTCTAAAAAATTAAGCCTTACTACTTCTATGAACTATGTAAATACTTTAAACAATAAGGCTTCTAAAGGAGCAGGTGGTTACCTTTTAAACCTTTTAAACTTTCCGCAGGATCTAGACGTGAAAGATTTTGCTAATGCCGACGGATCAAGAAAATTATTTAGAAGTGCAGGCACTGGTTTAAATGCAGAATTTGATAATCCTTTTTGGGATGTAAATAAAAATGTTGGCCAGGATAAAGTAGACCGCTTTACCGGCAATTTCAATTTAAATTATGATCCATACAAATGGTTAAATATTAGCACCATTACGGGTTTGGATGTGTATAGTCAAACAGGTACGCTGATGATTCACCCACAGTCAAGATTTGGATTTAATACCAATGGATTCTATTCATTGTATCAGCAAAACACAAGGAACCTGAACAATGTATTGAAAGCAACATTTAAGAAAAAAACCGGTAATTTTTCCAACACACTTACAATAGGTGCTGCAGTTGATGATAATAAAACAAGAATAGATGCTCAAAGAGGTGAACGTTTTTACGAAGTAAATTTTGCTTCTATAAACAATACAGACCCTACCAGTCGTGATGCAAAAACGACCATCTTAAATACACGTAAAACCAGGTTGTTTGCTAACTATGGCATCAGTTATGAAAACATGGTTTATCTTTCATTTGCCGGAAACAGGGAAGGTAGTTCAACCTTTATGTCTCGCTTTGTAGACAAAAGTCCTTATTTTAATTATGGAGCTGCTTCACTAAGTTTCATCTTTACAGAATTGAAAGCCTTTGAAAATATTGATTGGTTAAACTATGGTAAGGCCAGAATTTCTTATGGTACTACCGGTAAAGGACCTTACTCTCCTTATATCATTGATTACACTTTCCAATCGCAGATTACAACTGGTGGCGGCTATGCTTACGGATTTACAGGAAACAACTTTAACCTGAAACCAGAATTTACCAAAAACTTTGAGGTTGGTGGTGAAGTGAAATTATTCAACAACAGGTTATCATTGGATGTTACCCATTACTCTCTTAGGAGTAAAGACCAGATATTGGCAGCACGTGCCAGTTATGGTACAGGTTATGTTATTAAATGGTTTAATGGTGGCTTAATAGAAAATAAAGGAGTAGAAGCTATCATGACTCTTAACGCCGTTAAGCAAAAAAACTTTACTTGGGACATTACTGCAAACTTTGATCGCAACAGGGGTAAAATTTTAAAAATGCCTGCCGATCTTCCTACTTATTATGATTCAGATACATGGGTTGTAGGAAACTTAAGATCTCAGGCATATGAAGGCGCTTTCTCAGGTAATCTTTCAGGCTCTATTTATCAAAGAAATTCCAATGGGGAATTATTGATCAATCCTCTTTCTGGTTTACCAGCTTCTACGGGTGCAGACTTTTTCATTGTTGGTGATCGTCAACCTGATTTTAAAGTGGGTTTAATAAATTCATTTACTTACAAAGATTTTAGTTTAAGTTTTAATCTTGACTTTAGAAAAGGTGGAGATGTGTTTAATGGTAACGAATTTATTCTATACCTGACAGGCTTAAGTAAATTAACTTTGGATAGAGAGAAACCTGTTAACATTAATGGTGTTTTAATTGATGGCTTACAAAATACCACCAACCCAACCCGTAGTGATATCACCGTATTTCCTTATTATCGCAGTGATTATTTTACAGCCACATCAACCACCGAATCAGATTTTATTGAATCAGTTAACTGGATGCGTTTAAGGGATGCAACCCTTACCTACCGTTTACCAAAAAAATTGTTACAACGTCAGAAAGTAGTTAGCAGTGCTTCTGTATTTGTTACAGGTACTGATCTGTTTATGATTACCAATTACAGTGGTGCAGATCCAAGTGTAAATGCTAACAGTGCATTCGCCCGTGGGTATGGTGGTGCTGGTATAGATTACGGTGCTTTAGCCACACCAAGAGGTTTAAACTTTGGTTTAAAGGTTCAATTTTAATCAAACAAAAAATTATTCAGCAATGAAAAAAATAATAATTGGAGCAGTATTCGCCTTAACAGCAATTGCGTCCTTCACAGGTTGTAAAAAATTTCTGGATATAAACAGTGATCCTGATACGCCGCAATTTCCTGACCCCTCCTCTGTTTTTCCTACACAGTTGGCAGCTATTCCAAGAGGCCTTCAATTTGATGCAAGGTTTGCAGGCAGGTTTATTCAAAACTGGACCTCGGTAACAGCCAACGCTACAGTAGACCAGATGGGATATACAGCCAACAGTGATGCTAATGGCGACATATGGCGCCAGACTTATTTTGGCCTTGGTCAAAATCTTAATTACATCATTGATAATGGTATAAAAAACGGCCAATGGGATTACGTTGGTGCTGCTTATACTTTAAAGGCTATGATGTTTCAGTATGCTACAGATTATCATGGCGAAATTATTTATACCGACGCTTTCAAAGAAAATCTTGCTTTCTTCAAGTATGATGAACAGGAAACTGTTTACAGGGGAGTTGATTCTTTGGCAAGGCTGGGTTTGAAATATCTGAACAGAACGGATTACAATGCATCTACCAGCAGGCTTTCCAAAGGAGATTTTGTATACAATGGTGATGTGTCTAAATGGATAAAATTTACTTACGGTATCCTTGCCCGCAACTACCATCGCACTACCAATAAATCTACCTACAATGCAGATTCTGTAATTGCATTTTGCGATAAATCGCTGGTTGACGTGAATGATGATTTTGTTATACCCTTTGATGCATTAAAAAATGATGATGCCAATTTTTTTGGTACTTATCGTAGTAACCTTACTACCATTCGTCAAACCAACTTTATTGTTCGTTTATTAGATGGAAGTACTTTATCTGGTACTCCTGCTACCTC
>JBBRFX010000195.1:0-6431 GCA_038241275.1 Chitinophagales bacterium | reverse complement strand
TACCCGTTTTGCCATTTGCAGGGTATGTTCTAAATCGCAAAAGCCAAGTTTGGGAGAGTAACCACTATCAGTAGAAGGATCATTAAAAATACGGAGGCGTATATAATTAATGCCATGATCTTTTAAGATGAGGATGGGATCTTTTTCAACCCCCTTGTCAGAAAATTTTATTCCCTTGCTTTCCAGCTCCGGCAAAAAAGAAATATCGGCTCCCAGGATTCTTATGCCAAAACGCATCGTCTTGCTGTCTACCACTCTTTCTCCCATTTTAACTTGTACCAGGAGCCTGTATAAATAAGGATCTTCCAGTGACCAAAGACTTGGATTGTTGATGCTGATCGTTTGTTTCGTAGCTTTTGTTTCTCCTGCATTTAATGTAATCGAGGATGCCGCAGACTTTGCGACGGATGCGCCGGCCCTGTTGATGAGGTATACCGTAACGCTTCCGGAACTGCTGCTATCATTTTTATTATCGATGGTTGTTTCCACCGTTACAGTGGCCTTCTTGCTGCTCACTGTTGAATAAGCAAAAATGCCATCATGTTGAATATTAAGATTATTGTATTGGTTGAGCCATACATGCCTGTAAATGCCGGCACCTTCGTAAAACCATCCCTCATACTGGGTGGCATCGGCTCTTACTACCAATACATTTTCTTTATCAAAATTGATGTAGTCTGTTATATCATAAGCCGCACCCACATAACCACTTTTGTTATTACCTACAAAAAAACCATTGATCCAGATATGGGCATCACGGTAAATGCCATCAAACTGAATTTGAAAACGCTGACCGGAATCTGCTTTGGCAATCGTAAAATGTTTTCGGTACCAGCCAATACTGGTGGCCGGAAACAAGCCTCCTACTGGTTTGTAGCCATGCGCCATCACATCAAAATTATCCACTTTTTCAAATGGCAATTCCACAGCCCAGTCATGCGGAAGATTCAGTGACCTCCAGGAGCTGTCATTAAATTTCGGATCGATTGCGGTACCAGCAGCGGTTCCGGATTTCACAAAAATGTTTTTGATACCATAGTTGAAATCCTTTTCAGGATTGGCAGCATGGCCAAAATGGAATTTCCAGTCTTCGTCAAAATTGATTTTTTTTCGGGTACCGGTTTGTGCAGTGCTGTTTATCAAGAAAAAAAACAAACAGCCAAAACTTAATAAAAAGGGGAAAGCAGATTTTTTCATACTAACCATATTTTCATTACATTAAAGTTGTACTTAGTAAATTATTGGTAAATGTACTAAAGCTTAAGGCTTAATAATAAATGAAAAGACTTAGAGAGTGTAAATATTTTAAAATTCAATAAAAAAAGGAACAACAGTTAATCGTTGTTCCTTTTTTTGTGGAGCCGACCGGAATCGAACCGGTGTCCAAACAAATTCGCCGCAAGCTTTCTACATGTTTATTTATGTATTAATTGTCGGGAAAAGGCAGGAACATAACAAACCAACCATTTCCGTAGAAGAATGTTCTTAAACAAGCGTCACTTCATTCGCCTGTAGCATCCTGTTGTTTTTTTGAGTCGGCGGCGGCACTTGGAAACAGGAAATCCTGTGCGGCGGCCCTAATGACTGTCTAATTAATAATTAGGCAGCCATGGCATACTGTGTATTGCCATTTGAAAGTTTCGTATTCATATTAAAGTGCTAATTACGCAACGCACTACATGCTTACACCTGCAAAGATCTTTGCTGTCAAAACCAAAACGGCCCCATTTTACATGGTTCAACGTTGAACGTTTTAAAGTTTAACGTTGAAGACAGTTGGCAAATTTAGGGAAAGTATTGATGGCGGCAGTTGCAAAGCTGTTAATTATTTTTAATAGCGTCCTGCTCAGATTATTAATTTTTGTCTTATCATACTTTCATACTGCAGTGTGTGGCAAAAAGCCGCTGGCAGGGTAATAATCCCTAAATTGCAAATCTAATATCGTTAAATGAAAGCAAAGGAATTTTATACAGAACAAACGACTCAACTAGAGCAGCTTCAGAAAAAACTTTTGCAGAAAAAAAACAACTTTGCCTGGCTGCGTTTGGCCAATATGGCTGCGGTTGCGGCAGTACTGTATTTTGTATCACCACTTGGCTGGGTTTATAGCATTACGCTGGCACTGATACTACTGTTTACTTTTGTTCAATTAATTTATAAAGACCTGGCCAATAAAGAAGCTATTGCCCATACAAACCAGCTTTTACTTATAAACGTAGGCGAACTGAAGGCGCTTGAGCATAACTATTTTCAATTTGGTAACGGTATAGAACATACGCCAAAAGAACATTATTATGCCAATGACATGGATATCTTTGGCCATGCTTCCCTGTTTCAATTTTTAAACAGAACAGTTTCTGAAATGGGTTCAAGCCAACTTGCGCTATGGCTGCTGCATCCTGCTACTTCACAACAAATACCAGCAAGGCAGGAAGCGGTAAAGGAACTGAGCCAAAAAATGACATGGGCACAAGAATTACAGGCATATGGTAAAGAAAAACCTATCAGGATAAGTACAAAAGACCGCCTGCAGTTTTGGCTAAGCGAACCTGCAGCGATAAGTAATTTTAAGCATTGGCAATGGCTACGTTTTGTAATGCCCGCTATAAGTGTTGGCATTACGCTATGCAGCATTTTTGGTCTTTTGCCGATGAATGTATTTTATAGCACGATGCTTTTGATGGCTATTATTGCATTGCCACAGGAAAATAAAATAAGCCATTTACATAATCGCTTATCAAAAATGGTAGGTGAACTGGATACGCTTTCTGACAGTATTGATACGATTGAAAAAGAAAATTTTGCATGCCCGTTATTACAGCAATTGCAACAGGAGTTTAAACAGCAACACAACACTGCATCAAAGAAAATAAAGGACCTAAAAAAAATATTAGACAGGCTGGATATCCGTTTTAATATTGTATTGGTTTTTCCGCTTAATCTTTTATTTCTATGGAACCTTCAGCAAATGCTGGACCTTGAAAAATGGAAAAAACAAAACGATGCAGACGTGAACAATTGGTTTGACACCCTGGGCATTTTTGAAGCTTTGATCAGTTTTGCTGTGATCCGTTTCAACAATCCCGGCTGGACTTTTCCTTCATTTACTGAAGAACATTTTTACCTGGAGGCCGAAAAGATGGGGCATCCACTGATTGCAGCAAACAAACGGGTAGATAACTTTATAAACATTGAAAAGAAATCATCCATTATGCTGGTCACCGGGAGCAATATGGCTGGTAAGAGTACTTACCTGCGCAGTACCGGCATCAATGTAATTTTAGCAATGGCAGGATCACCGGTATGTGCAGATCGGATGGTACTCTCCCCGGTACAATTGATCAGCAGCATGCGCATTGCCGATAACCTGGAAGAAAGTACCAGTACTTTTTACGCAGAATTAAAAAAATTAAAAACAGTTATTGATAAAGTAAATAATAAGGAGAATGTTTTTATTCTCCTGGATGAAATTCTCAGGGGCACCAATTCACTGGACAGGCATACGGGTTCTAAAGCGTTGATTAAACAACTGATTAAGCAGGAAGCTGCTGCTATTCTTGCCACCCATGATGTGGACCTGGCCGCACTGCAGGAAACCTATCCTCAAAACATTTTCAACTATCACTTTGATGTGCAGGTAAACAATGAAGAACTGTATTTTGATTATCTCCTCAAACCCGGAGTTTGCACCAGTTTAAATGCTTCTATACTAATGAAGAAGATTGGGATTGAACTGGATGAAGCATAATGACTGCTAAATTATTTTAAATAGGCTCCTGTTACCTCTCCTTCATTTATTTCCACTACTATCATTTCATCTTTGGTAGTAGAAAGCGAAAGTCCTACATATTCTACATCTACCGGAAACAATTTATGAGTACGTTCTACCAATGCCAGTGTTTGTATACTGGCCGGATGCTGGTCAAGCAATGGTTTTAATGCGTATAACATGGTGCGGCCACTGTTGGCCACATCATCAATTAATAAAATGGTAGCTCCGTTAAAATCGGGCTGTTCGCTAAGAATGATTTCTCCGGGATTTTTTTTATCCATCCCCAGGGAAAGCAGTTGAATTTTTCCTTTATAAACTTCCTGCAAAAACCCGGCAATTTTTTGTGCAACAACCATCCCGTTTTCTTTAATTCCTATTAATACCAGTGCAGCTTTATCATGGTTTCTTTCTGCTACTTCCATAGCCATGCGTCGTAATTTTTTTTGAGCTATTTCTTTGCTTAAGATCATTTTGGTTGTTTTTTATGGTGAAATGTGAAAGGTGAAAGGTGAAAGGTGAAAAGTGAAATCTTCAAAAACTGTATGAAATCACAAGTTGAAAAAACGTTAAACCCTTAAACCCTTAAACCTTAAACGTTGAACATTTGAAACCTCTTAAACCTTTGATACCTCTTTAAACACCCTCCAAATTTATTCATTCTAAAAGAATCATACCTAAATACTTTATCTTAGCCACCACAATTATATCTGCTATGAATTATATATCTCAGGCCGCTTTTGTATTACTGGCTGGTTTTGCCATTTGGTTGTTTATAAAAAATGCTAACCAAATAAAGAAAAACATCCTGCTGGGCAAAGATAAAGACCTATCCGACAATCCTGGTTTGCGCTGGAAAAATCTGTTTCTGCTGGCATTTGGCCAGAAAAAAATGTTTCGCAATCCATTGGTAGCCGTGCTGCATTTTATCATTTATGCAGGGTTCATTATTATTAATGTAGAAGTGTTGGAAATTGTGCTGGATGGTTTGCTGGGCACCCATCGTTTATTTTTAGTTCCATTGGGAGCCATCTATCCATTTCTCATCAACTTTTTTGAAGTGCTTGCTGCCACTGTTATTGCAGTATGTGTTATTTTTCTTGCCAGGAGAAATATTATTAAACTTCGCCGCTTTATAAGCAAAGACCTGAATGGCTGGCCACGCAGTGATGCCAACTATATCCTGATTACAGAAATTATTTTAATGAGTCTTTTCATCCTCATGAATGCAACTGACAGAGCCTTGCAGGTACAGGGGGCTGCACATTATAATATTACGGGCGACTTTATAATATCAGGTTATATAGCTCCGTTATTTAACAACATGACTGTAGAAAGCCTTGTGTTGCTGGAACGCAGTTGCTGGTGGTTACATATTATTGGCATTTTTGCATTTTTAAATTACCTGCCTTACAGTAAACACCTCCATATTTTACTGGCATTTCCCAATGCCTATTATGCCAGCCTGGATGATATGGGAAAAATGGAAAATATGGAGCAGGTTCAAAACGAAGTTAAATACATGATGCAACCGGAACTGGCTCCTGCCGGGGATGCACAACCAATGAAGTTTGGCGCAAAAGATGTAATGGACCTTAGTTGGAAAAACCTGCTGGATGCCTATAGCTGCACAGAATGTGGCCGTTGCTCCGAGGCATGCCCTGCAAATATCACCGGCAAATTACTGAGCCCCCGAAAAATAATGATGGATACGAGGGACCGTCTGGAAGTAGTTGGAAAAAATATAAAAGCAAACGGCGAATTTAAACCTGATGGCAAAACTTTGTTGAATGATTACATAACTATAGAGGAACTGCGTGCCTGCACTACCTGTAACGCATGTGTGCAGGAATGCCCGGTTAGCATCAGCCCGCTGGATATTATTATGGAACTGCGCCGAAGCCTTATCATGGAAGACAGCAATGCACCACAGGAATGGAACGCTATGTTTAATAGTATTGAAAATAATTTTGCACCCTGGAAACTTAGTCCCGACGATAGGGATGCATGGGTAAAGGAAATGAACTAAGCGGCGTTTGGCGTTTGGGGTTTAGCGTTTGGGGTTTGGGAATAATAACTACTACCCTATTTAATAATTTAATAAGCTAAATGTATTTTAGATTTTAGCAGAAATATTTTTAATCATCATATGCCATTTATAAAACTGGTTAGAGGAAAGTAAAATAAAAACAGGCCTGGCATGATGCCTTATTCTAATGAATTAATTCACTTCATTTTTCGGGTACTTCATTATTGAATCGTTTTATCAAAAAAGTATAAAGGGTTATAATTGCTGTAGCAATAATTACCTGAAGTCATTTATCGTGGTCTCTGTGCAGGAATGATTCGAGAGAAATAAGTGAAGGATTTAAACAGCCTGGAAGTAGTCCCTGCCTGTAAACAATGACTCATTGACTCAACTGCTCCTTAGCCTCATTCGTCAATGAGTCTGCCTTAAGGTCATGTATTTTATCCGCTGCTCCTTTATGTTTTAAAATCTTATATAGTTGAATGAAGGCTGTGATGGAAAAAATACCACCAATTACCCAATTCAGGTAGGCCTCACTGTTACTGATACGTTGCACAAGCCATTTACCGCCAAATATAAAAAGACTGTTGCCCAATAAAGTTCCCAGCCCAATACCAACTATATACGAATTG
>JBBRFX010000194.1:0-6448 GCA_038241275.1 Chitinophagales bacterium | reverse complement strand
TAGTCCCGTAGCGATGTTTTCCAATGCCAGTAATAGCGAATATCTTTTGGCTTATCAGTATGAAGGAAATACCAACCACTCATTTAGTTGTTTCGAGGTTGGTTATATGAAGGATTTAAAAAAAGTAGATGTAAGAAAAATAAATCTCTTAAGTGAAAAGTCATTCAAGACAGAAAGTGGATTGGAGCTTGGGTTATCGCTTCCTGATGTTGTAAAACTTAAAGGGATCTACTATAAAAAGGTAACTAAAGGTGATGAAGTTTTATTGACTTATCGAATGAACGATTTAGCTACATCTCCATTTCTGATGAAATATAATATGCCAGGATATTTTATGGAAATAAAGATAAAGGGAGATGAAGTTGTAAAAATATTATTTGGGTTTGATTACCCGTAACAGTCCCACAGCCTCATAAAATAAACTCCTCCAAAACAAAAAAACTCTCTGCGCACGCCGCCCCTCTGCGTGGAGTTAAAAAAATCTCTCTGCGCACGCTGCCCCTCTGCGTGGAGTTATCTTTATTCCTCTTTATAAACCACCCCATCTTTCATCACAAAACTTACTTTACTCATCACTTTTATATCAGTAAGCGGATCACCATCAACTGCAATGATGTCTGCCAGTTTATCTTTTGCAATCACACCCAGTTGGTTGTTGCCCAGGAGGTCGGCTGCATGAACAGTGGCGCTGCGGATGGCTTCCATGGCTGGCATGCCTACTTCCGTCATGTAAACAAATTCCATCCAGTTCTTACCATGCTGGTACACGCCGGCATCGGTACCAAAAGCTATTTTAACGCCGGCCTTGTAAGCTTTTGCAAAAGTGTTTTGTATTTGTGCGCCCGTCACGAGGGCTTTAGGTGTTACGATATCAGTGTAGTATCCAGGTATCTTCGCACTGTCGGTTACAGATTTTCCGGCGGTGATGGTAGGTACATAATAAGTGCCATATTGTTTCATCAAAGCCATGCCTTCATCATCCATAAAAGTTCCATGCTCTATAGAATGTACACCGCCCCGAATGGCCCGCTTAATGCCTTCGGCACCATGAGCATGAGCAGCCACTTTAAAGCCATAATCTTTGGCTGCGCTGGTAATGGCTTTTATTTCTTCTTCGGTAAACTGTGGGTTGGCACCATCTTTTGCCTGGCTGAGTACGCCACCCGTAGCGGTTATTTTTATAAGGTCGGCACCGTTTTTATAACGTTGTCTTACGGCAGCGTAAGCTTCTTCTTTGCTGTTGATCACGCCTTCTGCCGGACCTGGGTTACCCATTAATAAACGGCTGTAGCCATTGGTAGGGTCTGCATGGCCGCCAGTAGTAGCAATCGATTTTTCTGCGGTGTAAATTCTCGGTCCGGTTACCAGGTTTTTTTGAATCGCATTGCGCAAAGAAACATTCACGCCGCTGCCACCCAGGTCTCTTACGGTTGTAAAGCCGGTCATGAGCGTGATGCGTGCATAAGCCAGCGATGTAAAAGCAACATCGGTAGGGTTTAAGATAAAGCGATCTGCAGTGTTACCCTTTTTGGTTTCACTTTCCATATGCACGTGCATATCCATGAGGCCGGGCATTACCGTTTTGTTCTTTAGGTCTATTATTTTGTCGCTGCCTGCGGCCGCTGCAAAACCCTCTTTTACTTCCAATATCTTGTTGCCTTCAATGATAATAGAATAATTGCTGAGTACTTTGCTATTAACAACATCTATCAATTTGCCACAATGCAAAATAGTTTTTTGGGCCGATGTGCTAAGGCAGGTAAACAAGATTACAAGCAACGACAGGGATAATTTAGGCATAGTTGGTTTTGATTTGTTTGTAATATAAAACAAAAGATTAGTTAATGTCTTTTACAAAAGGAATGAACCGCCATTGCTGCACAAAGCGTGGGTGTTTATTTGTTACATTTGGAATACAGATGGTTATTTAAAATAAAACAATTGCAACAAAGAGCATTAAACTATTTCTTGCTGGTTATTTTTCTAAACTGCACTGCAGCCGTCTTGCAGGCACAGCAACTCACGGGAATCTGGAGTGGAAAAATTAGCCGGAGTACGGCTCAATACTCCGGCGTAGAAAACATGGAAATACAATTATTCCAGTCGGGCAAACGCTTGTGGGGACACTCTTTTAGCTTCAAAGATACCAGTCGTTTTGTGTTGTTCAGGGTGGAGGGTAACCGAAACAAGAAAGAGAAATCTGTACTGTTAAAGGAGAACGGGGTTCCTTTTTATATTTTACCGGCAACCTATTTTCCTTGTGAGAAATTTTTCAATCTTACTTATTCAAAAATTGGCAAAACTGAATATCTAACTGGTAAATGGGGCGGTGTGGGTGTTGGGTCAGATACCAGTTGTTTTCCTAATGAACAACTCATTGTGGTATTGCAAAAACTAAAAAATCCGGATTATCCACTGGAAGCTTTTGTAGGCAAGAAGTTTATGGATTATTTTGTTACCCGTAAAAATCTAAAAAGCGAAGCTGATCCCGCTGACAGTTTCCTGCTGGCTGAAAAAATATCCCCGCAAAATTTACCCGATGCAGACAGCATTATAAAAGAAAGGAAGTTAGACATCCAACGTATTCTGCAGCTTACCGATAGTGTGGTGCACGTTTCTTTGTACGACAACGCCATTATAGATGACGATACCATCTCTGTTTTTGTAAATAAGAAACCCTTTCTTATTAAAGCAAGGGTGAGTGATAAAAGGATAGGTTTCGACATAAAGCTGACCGACCCGGCCCAACCCATAGAAATATTAATGCAGGCAGAAAACCTGGGCAGCATTCCGCCCAATACAGCCTTGATGATAATTGAGTGCGGTAAAAGAAGGTACGAAGTAAGGCTTACATCGAGCTACGAAAAGCATGCAGTGATTGTTATTACATACGAGCTTGAAGCTGATTAATTGTAACATGCAATAGCTCCTTTACAGTTGCGCCAACTCCTCCTGCAACAACTTATAATTTTCTTCATCGAAACATACAAATATTACTTTCTGAATGCTGCCTGGTTTCAGCAGATGCTCCTTTACGGTTTTCAAAGATATCTTTGCAGCACTGTCTGGCAATGTGTTCTGCCGCAGGCAGCTCTCTATACTTGCGCAAGGTTATGCCCCAGGCAGCTCACTTGTGACAAATATTACAAGCGGTTTTTAACCGCAGTAGTTACTATCATAAAAAGTGCATTGTAACTAATCAAATAGCGTCTTTTTACTTCTACCTATACAATCGGGCATAATTAAAAAGTCACAAGTGAGCCGCTGAAACGAAATATTGCGCCAGTAGGGTTTTATGCTGTAATATCATTAAAAATCTAAGATCATTTGATTTGTTAAGCCTATTGCCCGATCACTTTGAAAAAATGTTCTTTGTAAGTTTCTGAAATTGGTATAGCTACTTTTTGCACATGGATACAATCTTTTTCTACCGTTTCAATCTTACTGATAGCAACCATATAAGATTTGTGAACCCGGCATATTAGCTGTGCTGGAATATTTTTTTCAAACCAGTTGAAGGTTTGTAATGTCATAATGTTTTTCTGGCTGGTATGTATCTTTCGGTAATCCCTCATCCCTTCGATGTATAACACATCAGCAAAGAAAATTTTCTCCAGGTGGTTTGCAGTCTTTACAAAAAAGAAATCTTCCTTACCCATAGTTTCCTGCACCCCAAATGCCTGCTGCACTTTATCAACCGCCTGTAAAAAGCGTTCAAAGCTAAAAGGCTTCAGCAGGTAGTCAGTTACATTAAGGTCGTAGCCTTTCAATGCATATTCAGGGTATGCCGTTGTGATGATTACATCGCTTTTGATATTGATCGACTCCAGTAACTGAATACCAGAAAGCTCCCCCAGGTTTATATCCAGGAAAATAAGGTCCACTGCATTATTCTTCAGGTAGCTGAAAGCATCCAGTGCATTGTCAAAAGTTTCGTTGATCTGCAGCACCGGTAATTTTTGCACATAGCTCACCGTTCTTTCCATGGCAAGCGGCTCATCTTCTACTATGATACAACTAATCTTCATTGGCATGAATGGTTAATACTATTTTATAAACATTGTTCGCTATCCCGGTTGTAAGGTTGTGTTTGCCAGGATACAACAAATTAAGCCGTTTTTTTAATAATTCATTACCGAGTCCACCAGCCTCGTTTTTATCCAACGGGTTTTCTGTAACCTGATTTTCGCAACAAAAAAACAGTGCATCCGGCATTGATTTTACTGAGATCACAATACCATTATCTATTTTCTTATTAGCTGCATGTTTAAAGGCATTTTCAATGAAGGGTATAAATAGCATAGGCGCTATCATCCAATTACCAGGGCTCCCTTCAGTTGAATAATTAATAAAATTCTTGTTGGCTGTTCGAATTTTTTGCAGTTCAATATATTTTTCAATGTAATTTAATTCCTGTGCAAGCGGTATTTTTTCTGTTTTGGTCTCGTACAACATAAACCGCATAATATCGGATAACTTATTTAGGTAAAGCGATGCCTTGTCGGCATCTTTTTTAATAAGTACATCAATATTATTGATACTGTTGAACAGGAAATGTGGATTTAATTGCGATTTGACCAGTGCCAGTTCGGTTTCAAAATTTTTCTGCTGCAGTTCTTCTTTAAATTTAATATCGGCATACCAGTTTACAAAACCCTTTATCACCAGGGCAATGATGCTGTGTATCATCCCCAGCATCGCCATAAAAATGATCATAATCAGCGATAGCTTAAGGGTGTTTGGCTCAAAGATATTTGCAGAGCTTAACAGCCTTAGCAACAGCGAACTGAAGAAACCAGCAGCAAGAGCAACAGCCATCATTGAAAAGATCAGTGCTACAATTTTCTTTTTAGCCAGCAACCTGTTGAACAGAAAAATATAAGATGCATAGAAACCGGCAGCACCGGGCAGGATGGTGATAAATGTCATAGACCAGATAAATGCAGGGATGTATTGCTGGTTCTCCGAAAACCTTGTCATAGCCCCTGCTTCCATGAACATGATGATAGTGAACAGCAGCAACAAATACAGCAGCCAGTAACCCGCATGCAGCGCTATCACAAATGATCTCTTCATTAAAAAATGTTTACGTAGCTGTTGATTGAAATGATATCTATCCTTTTTCTTTTTTTCTAATATACAACCAAAAACCGAACAGGCTGAACAATGCAAAATATGCGGCAGACCATACCAGGATATTTTGTGCCGGCACTATTTTACTTTTCTCCTGCAGGTAGTGCAGGCCTGTGTAAGTATAAGGTATGGTATAAGCATATTCCCATGAAAAGGCCATTAGTCCGCCAACGGCCAGTGCCAGCCCGGCGCCAATGGGTATAAGAAAGTTTTTAAACTGCAAACTGATCATATATTGTATGGCAACAATAGGCAGGCACAGCAGAAAATATTTTGCATTCTCCATCAATAAAAATCCTGCATCCATGGCATAATTAGGAAAGGGTATTTGGCTGTTGAAAAAAGAAGGTATAACAGCGCTAATATAAATACCGACATTGAAAAGAACAAAGAGCTGAGCCAGCATAGTGATGATGACCAGCAATTTTGAAAAATAAATATTTGCAAAAGATACCGGCGCTGCATGCAGTTGCTTCCAGGTATTGTTCTTATACTCAAGCTGGGTGATAAGGCTCACCGCCAGTACAATACCCATTGGCAACAACATAAATGCCATTGACTTCCAGGATGCATCCGACACCTGGTTCCAGAATTCTCCTGACTTATGCATGCTAATCAGTTGGTTGGGGTAAAAGATAAAAATGAGCAGGTTTACCAGTGGAATAAAAAATCCACCAATAATTACAAGCCATGATGAAAAGCTGCGACGTTTTTTTAACCATTCGCCCGTATAAGTATTTATAAATGCGTTGTTCATAATTATTGATTGATAAGTTCCATAAATATAGTTTCCAGGTCTTTTTTAACCACACTCATTTCATACACATCAATACCTTCGTGTACCAGCCTGCTATTGATGCCTGCAATATTTTCTTTGGATGGAATGGGTAGCATAATTCTGCCGGCATCTATGCTGCCATCCAGCTTCATACTCCGCAGTACTCTTACAGTGCGTTCTATATTATTGGTTTCAAGGATGAGCCCCGAGGTTTGTTTTTGTTTGTCTTTCAGGTTTTTTAAGGTTCCCTGAAACACCATGCTGCCTTTGCTGATGATGCCCACATGAGTAACCAGCTTTTCCACCTCAGATAAGAGGTGACTGGAGATGATGATGCTGATGCCCTGCTGTGTATTAAGTTTCTTAAGCAGGTCCCTTATTTCTATAATGCCATTTGGATCCAGCCCATTTGTTGGCTCGTCCAGTATCAGCAGATCGGGTTCATGCAATAAGGCAATGGCAATGCTTAGCCGCTGCTTCATACCTAATGAAAAACTGGCCGCTTTTTTTATGCCGGTGGCAGACAGACCTACAATC